>CAZRJV010000035.1:12729-13806 GCA_964600625.1 uncultured Acholeplasmataceae bacterium | reverse complement strand
GCCTTCTGATATGACAATATCAAGTAAGATGGCGTTGGTATTGTTGCTTCCTGTTTCAAATAATGTTTGAAGGTTTGCCAGTGCATATACATCTGTTACAACTAACGGTGTACCTTCTCTTTCGTTAAGCAAAATAGCCCCTTCATAAGTCGTAGTCTCGTCAACTACAGTTCCAAACACTTGGAAAAGAGCCACCCTCTTATGGTTGCCAAAACTAATTGACTGAACAGTTCCTAAAGCATCTCCTGTAAACCCAGCATCATCATATGCTTGAGCAAACTTTGCTTTAACACTTAGTTCATGTCCTTTAATCCAATCTGGTACATCTGCTTCTGCAATGACGCCAACTTCTGCTGGAGCAGCATTGATTGGGACTTGTCTCAATCCCAGAAAAGCAATAGTACCCATTAGCATTATTAACAATGCCGTAAAAGTAAATCGAAACTTTTTCATAGAAATCCTCCATTTCTTGTTTTCTATCTTTTGTTAGTTATAAATGATATAACATTTGAGTCTGTTTTTAAAGTTTTTCTAATAACTAACTCATCTTCATTATATATGAAGGTGTAAGCGATTACAATTTTTTTATTACAATTACTTAATTTTATAACATTTATATCATTATTATTTTTTTATTTGATAAAAACAATTTAATGGTAACGGTTGCATAGATTTTTAGCAAAAATAAAAAATAACGAAAAAAATGCGATTAGACTTAATAAAATCTAATCGCATTATGAAGGTAACTTAAATTATTATTGTATTTTTTGATATAAATTTGAATATAAATAGCGTTATTTCAAAAAATACAATTAAAGACTTTTTCTATAATAATACCTAAAATCAATTTTATTCGTAGATTGCTGCCATTAAAGTTATCTTAGCAGCAACTTCATCGATTCTATCACTAATGACTGGTAATCCAATTGCTGAAATATTGAAAGCAAAATACTGAAAATCTTGAATTAAATTTTCACTTAGAACTAACTCTTCATCACTAAAATTATCCGATCTACTATGAAGAACAATCTTACCACTAACTTCATGAAGATAGATAATTCGAACTTGATAACCACT
>CAZRJV010000035.1:0-12629 GCA_964600625.1 uncultured Acholeplasmataceae bacterium | reverse complement strand
ATTTGTTTAACCCACATTAAACCAGCAATATATTCTCCCAATCTACTTAAATGATAACCATCTGGAATTGTTAGTAAGTCATCACCAATCCTTGTTTCTCTGGCATTTTGAATGGCTGTTCCCGAGGGAATAACAAAATCAATATTATTATTAGCAACAACTTTACTTTGAGTTGTTGAAATTATGGCATTATACATCGTCATTTGATTGTTGTTGTATTTGCTGAAATGACCGTGACCAGAATTTTTATGATAAGCCCAAGTCATATGGTAACCATAAATTGTATCTGGATTACTATTTAAACTTTGAATTCTAGTCATCAGCGGTGATAAGTGAGCAAACTGATTTGCATCTCCTGAATCTTGTGATACTTGTTGAACTGTTATAACATCCCAGACATTATCTTCAATTCCCTCTAAAAAGCTGGTTTTTTCTTTAACTTCAAAGACAATACTGTTACTTTTTGCTTTGTCATAAGTATATTTTCGATATGAATAAGGAGTTGTATTCGAATTTGCTTGTGCATAGTGGTATTGTAAACTAGTTCCACCAACATATAAATAAGCTAAAACAAATTTCTCAACTCCTGCATCTTTCATCAATTCCGCTAAATATTCAAATGCATTTGCAGTAAAACTATTACCAATCGCTAACAAATGTAAACTATCCATAAATCTTACTGGCTCCACCCAAGGATATTCAACTGATTCAGTTACTTCAAAAGGTTTTGTTATTGCGTTAGTAACTGCTTCTACAATAGCACCGTTAAAGTCATCACTGACTTCACTGTCATCAATAACATAATCTGATATATTAGCACCGAAAATATATGATAACCAAGTTAAGCTGGCAGCGTATTTACCAAATTTATTTAAATGATAACCGTCATCAGTTAAATAATCACCAACAATTGATGTCCGAAGATTTTGAATTGCTGTGCCTGATGGAATTAAATGATTAATATATTTATTAGCCAAGACTGTTCCTTGGGCAGTTGCAATAATGTTATCATACATAATTAATTGGTCGTTATCATAATTAGCAAAATCTTCGTGGGTACTATCTTGTTGGTAAGCCCAAGTAGAGTGCCAAACAATTTTAATATTCTTATTTTTAGAATTATCTCTAATATATTCAGACAATTGATTTAAAAATGGACTAAATGATGAAACAACCCCACTCTTGCCACTTACTTGTTGAATAACAACTACATCCCACTCTTCATCCTCAAGAGCATCTTTAACTGATATTTGGGGATAAGATCTATCATCCTCACCACGAACATACTTATCATATGCATAAGCCTTTGAATTCGTTAAGGCGTTTAAAACATGTGTTTCTAAACTGGAACCACCAATATGGATGTGTCCCATCACTAATTCTTCTTGATGTAATAAATCATCAGCCAATACTTCAAAATACTCTAAAGCATTATGACTAAAACTATTGCCAATTGATAATACCTTAGTAACATTTTCTAATGGACTATCATCAATTATTTCTTCTTCGCCATTAGTACACCCAACAACAAAGAGAATCAAAGCCATTAGAATTATCGTAAAATATTTTTTCATAAAATCACTCCCTCGCATTGTGATTTTATCACAAGATTAATACTTTTTACAATCTTAGATTTTATTTGATATTAACAATCAATTCGTCTTTATTTATATAAATAAAGGAGGTCTTTTTATCGGAATATATTCAAATATTTTATATCATTTAATACATTATAAATGTATCCAATAAAAAAACGGACTAAATCCGTTTTTATGAGGTATCTAAATATATCCAACAACTATTTCTAAATCGCCAGTAACTTCAACTTTTAAGCATTGTGAAGTAATTAAAAAATTGTCGCCAACTTTTAACTCAATATCATTGATGCTACCCTTTCCTTTTAGGACACTCGCTACCATATATGAAGGGATTTCCCGATGATATTGGCCTTTAATATTCCACTTTTCGACTGAGAAAAAGCTTGATTTAATTAAAGTTTCAATTTGACTACTGCCAACCTGTTCAATTGTTCTTTTTACTTCAACTTCAGGATCAGGAACAGTCGTTACTTCAATTGATTCTTGAATATGTAAATCGCGGTAATTTCCGCTAGCATCTTTACGGTCATAATCATAGAGTCTAAAAGTCACATTTGAAGACTGTTGAATTTCTAAAATCAAAGTCCCTTTCGTTAATGCATGAACCTTTCCAGCTGGCACAAAAACAAAATCACCTGGTTTTATTGCTTTTTTAGTAAGTAATTTATCCCATTCATTATTACTAATCATATTAGCAAACTCTTCTTTTGTTTTTGCCGTATGTCCATATATTAACTCTGAATTTTTGGGACAATCAAGCACATACCAACATTCAGTTTTTCCAAGATCATTATATTTGACCGCTAGTTCATCATTTGGATGAACTTGGACTGATAAATCATTTTGAGCATCTAATATTTTAACCAACAACGGAAACTCTTCGTTATCAATGTTATTAAATAAATCACGGCGATTATTAAATAACCATCTTAGAGTCTTTCCTTGATACTCACCATTTAAAATAACACTACTTCCGTCTTTGTGTGCTGATATTGTCCAAGCTTCTCCTGTTAAATCATTTGGAATATCATAACCAAAGACATCTTTTAATTTTGTTCCTCCCCAAATCCTTTCCATAAAGACCGGTTGTAACATCAAAATTTCATTATTCATACTTACCCCTGTATACTAGTATAAGTTTATAATTGTAATGATAGTATACATATCCTTTCTACATTACTATTTTAACATTAAATTGATCAAATAGGTTTTTAAATGTTATATCTATTAAGATATGATAAAATATATTAGTAGATTGAGGTGGATAAAATGTATTTTTTAGGGATTGATGGTGGCGGCACCAAAACAAAAGTATATATTATTGATAACAACCAAAATATTGTTTATCAAGGTGATGGTGGACCTTCAAGTATTGATACTGTTTCAAATGATGAAACCATCAAAAGTATTAATAATGCAACAACCAATTTTTTTAATCAACCGAAATATCATAATATTGTATTTACATCGGTATTTGCTGGTTTAGGTGGTGTTCCTGATAAAGAGGCGCAACTAGTTTTAAAAGAAATTCTTAAAGATATAAAAGGAGTTGATAAAACCACACTAATTATTGCTAGAAGCGATATGGAAAACGCTTTGGCAAGTGGTTTACTATTTGATGAAGGAATCACATTAATTGCCGGAACCGGAATGGTCGCCTACGGTAAAAACCGTGACAACCAAGAAGCTAGAGCGGGCGGTTTAGGATATAAAGAAGGTGATTTAGGTAGTAGTTATTCATTAGGTTTCATGGCCATTCAAATGGTTGCTAGAGCGCTTGATTATCGTTATGATAACACCGCTTTTACAACTGAATTAGCTCGTGATCTTAATTTAAAGACCCCAGCTGATGTCGCTAAATTATGCGAAGATTGGCATCAAGAAAGAACCAAAGTAGCCGGTTTAGCACCTTATGTAACTAAACATGCAGATTTGGGAGATTCATTAGCAATTAAAATTGCTGATAAAATGAGTTATGAACTAGCACTTGCTGTAAATGCTGTTAATTCGAGATTACAAATCAAAAAACCAACGTTAGTTATTGTTGGTAGTCTAGGTAACACTAAGGGTTATTTTAGAGATAGGCTTCACGAAAACATTAAATCATTTATTAATGATATCGAAATTATCTCTTCTAAAGTTGATCCTGGTCATGCTGCTGCATTGCTAGCATTTAATCATTATCAAAAACTTAAATAAGCATAATAAAAACTTCCAAACTATAAATCTTAGTTTGGAAGTTTTTCTTTATTAGTATATTTTTAAAATAACTTTTTCTTATTTCTTACAATCTCATTAAATTTAGTTAAAACTAATTTTTCTTGTTCACTTAAAATTAAATCTTCCATGACACCATTAAATAATCTAAATCTAAGAGTAAATGGAATAACTGATCCATCATATAACCATAAACTTACTTCAACGATTTCAAATAACGGGTCTTCTAGATCATCATATTCAAAACTGGTTTCAACATTCATAATATCTAGATAATTTAATTCACCAACAAAATCATTAGTAACTAAACCAAAACGGTAATCGATGTTTGCTTGATAATAATATAGCGAACCTTCACCAAACATTAAAATGTTAATTAATGATTGATCATATATTAATTCGGTGGTTTCATCATCAGTCGCAACAATTTTAAACCTAACTTGGTTTTTAGCATCTAATTGCTCAGGCGCTAATAAAACGATAGGGCTTTGCTCTTTAATATCTTCTTCTGTGATACATAGTAATTCAAATGCCCTAGCAAAAGCTAGTTTGTGTGCATCCTCTTGATATTGAATAAACTGAGGGTCAACATCACCCGTATTATCTTTAAAAAACTTTCTAAACCATTTCAATCTTTCTTTCACTATAAAACCACCTTTCGATTTATAAATATAGTTTATCAATTTTTAATAATTATTTCAAGAGTATTTGATATATTTTGGCTAATTATCGGAAAACGTCTCAATTTAGACAAGTTAAGGATAAAATAAAGATAAAACGACCTATTCAATTACGAATAGGTCGTTTTAGATTAAGATTTAAATGTATCTTTAACTTTTTCAAAAAATGTTTTTTTAGTATTTTTTTCGGTTGCTTCAAGTTTTTTAAATAATTCCTTTTGATCTTTAGACAAGTTTTTTGGTGTTTCAACCGTTACAACTACATATTGGCTACCTTTACGACCAGTTCCACCTTGATGAATTCCTTTTTCTCTCATTCTTAAAGAAGTATTAGTTTGGATACCAGCCGGTATTTTTAAATCAACATTGCCATGAATAGTGGGCACTTCGATCGTATCACCAAGCGCAGCTTGACTAAATGAAATTGGTAAGTTTAAGTAAATATCATTACCACGACGTTTAAAGTAATCATGTGGTTTAACTCTAAATTGAATGTATAAATCTCCAGATGGACCACCTTTTATCCCGTCATCACCATAACCAGACACCCGTAATTGCATCCCATCATCAACACCAGCCGGAATATTGATATCAATTGATTTAGAAATTGATTCCCGTCCAGAGCCACTACATGAACTACATTTGTTTTTGATTGTTTTGCCAGTACCACGACAATTTGGACATGTTGTTTCTCTAGTCATAGCTCCAAATAATGTTTGTTGTTGCATCGTGACGGTACCACTACCGTGACAAGTTCCACAAGTTGAAACATCTTCGGGTGTTTGACCACCAGTTCCCTTACATGTGCGACACTCTTGTTCACGATTAATATTGACTTTTTTCTTAGTGCCTAATGCGGCTTCCATAAAGGTAATTGTCATATTCATTTGACGGTCATGGCCTCTTTGAGGACCGTATTGACTTTGACGACCGCCAAAACCTTGACCAAATATTGATGAGAATATATCGGAAAAATCAAAACCGGAAAAATCAAAGCCTTGGAAACCAGGACCATCAGAACCATATTGATCATATTGAGCGCGCTTTTCTTTATCAGATAAAACTGCGTACGCTTCTTGAATTTCTTTAAATTTTTCTTCTGCGTTTGGTTCAGTTGAAACATCAGGGTGATACTTTTTTGCTAAGTCTCGAAATGATTTTCTTATTTGTTCTTCACTAGCATCTTTTTCGATCCCTAATGTTTTATAATAATCTTTTGCCATACCTTAACTACCTTTCCGTATTTAATTTAATCAAGGGCCATAAAATGGCCCTGATTGTCTTTAATTTTATTAAGAAAATTCAGCATCAACAGTTTTTTCTTTATCGTCTTCTTCACTTGATTCATCAGTTTCTTGATGACTAGCTTGAGCTTTTTGATAGGCTTTAACTGCGATATCTTGAGCATCTTTTTCTAATGCTTCTTTTTTATTTTTAATTAATTCAATATCATTTCCTTTTAACGCCTCTTCAAGTTCAACTGCTAATTCTTCAACTTTTTTCTTTTCATCTTCGCTAACATCATCACCTAAATCAGTAACGGCTTTTCTAGTTTGGAAGACTAAATTTTCAGCTTCATTTCTTAAGTCTACTTCTTCACGTTTTGCTTTATCAGCTTCAGCTTGTTCTTCAGCCTCTTTAATCATTTTTTCGATTTCTGCTTCAGATAATCCCGAACCACCGCTAATCGTAATAGTTTGTTCTTTATTAGTTCCTAAATCTTTAGCTTTAACATTAACAATACCATTAGCATCAATATCGAATGTTACTTCAATTTGCGGTACACCCCTTGGGGCTGGTGGGATATCTCCTAATTGGAAACGTCCTAATGTTTTATTATCGCTAGCCATTGATCTCTCGCCTTGTAAGACATGGATATCAACTGCCGGTTGATTATCCGCTGCAGTAGAGAAGACTTGTGATTTTGAAGTTGGAATTGTCGTGTTTCTCTCAATTAATTTGGTAAAGACACCGCCTAATGTTTCAATTCCCAATGATAAAGGTGTCACATCTAATAATAGCACATCTTTAACATCTCCTGCTAATACTCCACCTTGAATGGCCGCTCCCATCGCAACAACTTCATCAGGGTTAACCGATTTATTAGGCTCTTTTCCTAATACACTTTTAACCCGGTCTTGAACGGCTGGTATTCTAGTTGAACCACCAACTAATAAAACTTGATTAATATCTGATGCCGTCATTTTTGCATCTTTTAACGCTCTTTTAACTGGTTCAATTGAGCGATCAACTAAATCACGAGTTAATTCATCAAATTTAGCTCGACTTAGAGTCATTTCTAAGTGAACTGGTCCATGTTCTGCCATTGAGATAAATGGTAAAGAAATTGAAGTTTGCGTTACACCTGATAATTCCATTTTAGCTTTTTCAGCGGCGTCACGCAATCTTTGAGTAGCCATTTTATCTTTAGATAAATCAACACCATTTAATTTTTTGAAATCTTCAACCATATAATTAACAACTCTTTGGTCAAAGTCATCACCACCAAGTTTATTATCACCTGCAGTTGAGATAACTTCAAATGTACCATCAGCTAGTCTTAAAATACTAACATCAAATGTACCGCCACCTAAGTCAAAGACTAAAACGACTTGTTCTTTGTCACCTTTATCAATACCATAAGCAAGCGCCGCTGCGGTTGGTTCGTTGATAATTCTTCTAACATTTAAACCAGCAATCGTACCAGCATCTTTAGTTGCTTGACGCTCAGCGTCATTAAAATATGCCGGAACGGTAATTACTGCATCAGTAACTTCAGCGCCTAAATAAGCTTCCGCTGTTTGTTTTAGGTTTTGTAAAATCATCGCTGAAATTTCTTCTGGTTTGTAATTTTTATTTTCAATTTTTACTTTATAACTACCTTCTCCCATATGACGTTTAATTGATTGAACAGTATTAGGGTTAGTAATTACTTGTCTTTTGGCAACTTCACCAACTGAAATTTCACCATTCTTAAAAGCCACTACTGATGGGGTAGTTCTACCACCTTCAGCGTTAGGAATAACTTTGGCTTCGCCGCCATCTATAACTGATACTACTGAGTTTGTGGTACCTAAGTCGATACCAATAATTTTATTTGTTTTTCTTGCCATATTTATTCACTCCATTCATTTACTTTGACCATGGCTGGTCTAATAATTCGATCTTTATACATATATCCTTTTTGGATCTCTTCTAAAATAATGCCGTTTTCTTTTTCTTTATTACTTTCTTTTTCAACAGCGTAATGAACTTTCGGATCAAATTGTTGATCAATTGCTTCAATCGGAGTTACGCCATTATCAGCTAATACATTATATAACTGGTCGTTTATCATTTTAAAACCAATTAAATAATTATTAAGCTTTGGGTCATCCGTTTTAACATTTACCACTTTATTTAATTGATCAAGTGGTACTAAGAGGTCATGAATAATATCGATTCCTGCGTATTTGCGGTCTTGAATTTTTTCTTGATTAATTCTTTTTTTATAGTTTTCAAAATCAGCTTGGTTTCGCAATAAACTTTCTTTTAATTCTTTAATCTCTTCTTCAAGCTCAGCCATTTTTTTCCGCTTACCGCCTTTTTTTACCTCAACGTTCGGACTACTTTTTCCATTTACTTCTTTTGTCGAAATCACAACCGTGTCATCATCGGTTATTTGGTCTTCTTCATCTTCTAAATTAATGTCTTTTGGTTTGTTTTTTTCTTCCATATTTTCTTCACTCCTTATGTTCTTTATACAATTCTGATAAATTTACTGCGATATATTCAATTAACGGAATCACTTGACGGTAATTCATCCTACTTGGTCCAATTACCGCTAAACTTCCACGTTCACTATCACTAAAACGATACGGAATTGAAATAATGGTGAAATTTGATTTTGGCATAAATGAAATATCACTACCTAATCGAATTTCTAATCCGGTATCATTAGCAATTAAATCACTAATATTAGCTCCATTTAATTGCAACATAGACTCTTTTAAAGAATCAAAACTTGAAAAGTATGAATCGTCAAACATATTGGTAACACCAGAGAGATAAAACTGTTCATCTTGCTTACTAGATAATAACTCAATTAATATTTCTAATAATCGCTTTTCATAAGCCAATAAGCTGCGATAATGTTCGCTTTGATGTCTAGTTATTAACACTCTTCTGGCTTGTGCAACACTTTTATTGGCTAATAAGTTATTTAACTCTTTAAAAAAGTTAGTTAGATCTTCTACTCTTAGTTCATTGGTAAATGTTATTTTTTGGTTATAAACGCTACCGTCAGCGATTACAATAATAACGACCCCTTCATCCATTCCAAGTGGAATAAATTCCATTCTCTTAATATAAGAACTAGCACTACTTGGATTAACTCCAATTGCGATATAGTTAGTGATTGCACTTAAGAGATCTGCCGCTTTTTCTAAAGCTCTTTTTTTAGAATAACGATTTTTTTGAAAGATATCGTCAACTAAGGGAAATAAATCAATCACCCGGCGATCACGTGTTAAGAGATTATTTAAGTAATACCTAATTCCCCGTTCAGAAGGAATGCGGCCACTTGATGTATGAGTCTTATCAAGATATCCTAATTCTTCTAAAACTCCCATATCAAATCTAATGGTTGCACTAGAATAGTTTAAATACGGTAATTCTGTAATCGTCTTTGAGCCAACCGCTAAACCGTCTTGGATATAAGATTCAATAATCGCTTTCAATATTAACTTTTGCCGATTAGTTAACATAACATCACCCTTTTAGCACTCAATAAGATTGACTGCCAACTATATTGTATCACATCTTTTTGGCACTGTCAACAATTGAGTGCTAATTTTTTTAAAATTTCCCATAATCATTTGAATCAATAAAAAAACAATCTTTTAGATTGTTAATTTAAATTATCTCTAGATGCACTTTAAGTTTAACCCGCGAGTTTCTTTTCTTTTACGAAAAACATATCCTTATCATCAAAAGTTTGCTTAGTCCTAACAGGTGATTTTTCGATAACTAATAATTGGATAGTCAACAAAATCATATAAAATGCCGCATGTTGAGTAATATCAACTAATCCATATGATTGACTACCAATGAAACCAATTAAAACGATCCATTTTTCTAAACTAATTTTTCTGCACATTATAATAAAAGATTCCCACCAATTAATTATTACTGCGACTAATCCAAATAAACCCATCACCGCGATTGTATGAAAAAAGGTTGAATGATAAACAACCGTTCTCATATCACTACCCCATCTCATTGTCTGAGCGGCCCAACCACCACCAAATAAAGGATAAACTTTGAATACTTCAACTGCCCACTTCCATAAATATAAACGCCCTGTTGAATAATCGTTTTCCAAAGATGCTTTAAAGCCATCGATAATATAACCAATATATCTACTAGATGCAATCGCGACCCCAACAAAAACAACTGTAAATAATAATAAATTTATTCTAACTTGACGGTTACCATACCTTAAAATAACAAATACCATAAAAGGAATCGCAATCAATAATCCCATCACGCCTCCACGTGAGCCACTAATCGCAAAAGTCACCCCAACAAATAATAGTCCCATCCAATAACCAAATCGCTGAGGTCTTTTAATAATATAGTAGATATGAACTGGTATCATTAATAACAAATGAATGAAAACATCATTAATAACTCCCCATCCCATATTATTATAACCACTCCAAGAATCTCTTATTCCATTAGGAAAACTAGCTAAACCATTACTTAATAAATACCCAAAATATCGTGACCACATTTGGGCAATTAGTAACCAACTAAGAGCGTAAATTAAACGAAAGAAATATCCTAGATCGATTTTTGCATAATTATCAAAAATCGTATACCCAACAATATGAAAAATTCCCACAAGACTTAAAATTAATAACGCCCAACTAAAATCAACATATAATAAAGGAATCAAACTAGCTAGAGCCATTAAAGTTAACCCCAGGGTCAAACGTCCTCTTTTAAAACCCTTACCATATCTAATAATATGGATAACAATTCCAAAGATAAAAAGACCACCCGCAATCATTAAAGGAATCATTTCCACAATTGTTTTTAGATTAAGGTCATTGGTATTAATCAAATAACTAAATCCCAATATTAATGGTAACCCGTAAGCCATATTATCATAAGAAATAACGATAAAAGCCCATATTACAATTAATAATATCATGACGATTGCGTTTAAAAAATTCATTCCAAAAAGGGTTGGCCCGCTTTTAACGTGCCAACCAATAAAAATTAGTGCCATCACAGCAATTAAATAATAATTACTTTTTAAAAAACCTTCTATTTTTTGTTTAACTGTCATTTGTTATGTTGTTGTTGGGTTAACTCTTACCATAATATAACCCAAATACAACCCGTCACCTTCAATCGTATCGCCAACCCAAATATGAACTTGGTAATCGCCCGGTTCTTCTGGTAAATCCGGGGTAATTGCTTGTCCGTTGTCATCTTGGTATAACAAGAAATCGCCACCGATTTCTCGGTCATAAGCGTAAATTGTATATTCACTAATCGGAGTAGCAATTTCGCCTGGTTTGGAAATTCTAATCGTTCCTGTTTCTTTAAATATATCTAAGAATAAGTAAACAAATTCTAACCCGAAATCAGTTGATTCACCAGCACCGATTCGAACATTAATAACAATTCCTCTAAAATTAATTGCCTCACCCGGTTGATAATCAACTACATAAGGAGCTTTTATTTCCCATTTTACTCCGTAGGCATCATTTGACCATCTTCTAATCATACGACCACTACCGATTGGAATAACAAACTCATCAAAACCAACCGCTGTAACTTTTGCATCAACTGAAGTTGAAGCAACCGAAACAATTGGTGCAAACAACTCACTAGCATTATAGTTAAATTTGCCTAAAATACTAATATTAGCTTTTGAAACTAAATTACCACTACTATAAATGGCTTCAATTCTTAAGCCAGAGTTGAAAGCTTCAGTTATCGTAATATTTTTAACCGTAATATCAGAACCATAAGCATAAATACCAGCCCCTGGTGTGAGCATATCAGAGCCACCACCAGGCTTAATAAATTCAACATCTTCAAAATAGCCACCTATACTATTAACGACCATCACATTATATCGACTTGAATTATCAATTTTAATATTTTTAAACCAAACATTATTACTTTCGACCCGAATAAAGGTAAAAATACCTAGACTACTTAAACGATGGTTGTTACCAATAATCGTTACTGGATAATTAACTAAAATTGGATTTGATTGTTGATCATCAATTTTAGTATATAAAATATCATTTTTTAACTCGATTACTTTGATTTTACTATTAAGAGCGGCCAATAATTCGGTTTCATTACTTACTTCATAAGAATTATTAGTAATCAAAATTGGTTCGCTAACGATTTCTAAATCATCACTACTTGTAATAAAAGTCGCTCGATATAAAACTGCTTTAGTTTCACTTGATAAATTAACTGTTAGATATGGTAAGCTTTCTGCCGGAATAACCACGTAATCATTTGCATCTTGGGTTAATACTTCCCAGCGATAACTTCCTTCTAGATTAGCACTAAACGAACTGGTAATATTAACAACACCGTTAATATTATCGCTTTGTGAAAGTGATAACTTACCATAGGTTGAATTTACATAAATTTTGTTGGAAACAAATTTATTACCATTAATTCTTGCTTCCACTCTTAAGACTCCAACTTCTGAAGGCTTGAACTCAAATGTATTCATTCCTCTAAATTCATCATATTCAACTTCTAACAAATTAGACTCATCAATTACCCACCAAGTTAAATCTTCTGGTCCGTAATCTCCAGTCACAACCGCTTCTATTTTAAGCGGTTTAGAATCAATCGTCAACGTATTTTCAATAATCGTCTCATCTTGCGTTAATAAGCTTGATTTAATCTCAATATCTGCTGTTTGACCAACAATATTAATCGTTTTAATACTGGTTGTAAATTGATAGACCTCATCGTTTTCTTCAAAAACGATCGTCGCAAACACATCAATTTTACTAATTAGTCCTTCAGTTGGCGTTATTTTGAAGGTATTGCCTTCAAACACATCAAACAAATTACGATTCCAAATAATTTTAGTTGGTTCGTATTG
>CAZRJV010000034.1:0-13880 GCA_964600625.1 uncultured Acholeplasmataceae bacterium | reverse complement strand
ATTTATTAACTTAGTTCTTTAATTTAATACTGTCCAACTATTTGGGTTCAGTTCTGTTTCCCAAGCCTTTTTTTAAAAAATATATAACACTTCATTAATAAGATTTCTCATTGTAAAATCATCATCAACTCTTTGCATAATAGCAACAGTAAATCCTTTATCATTAATAAATTTAAGCGAAGAATTCACTTCTAGAACTCTAATACTCTTTAAGAACTCTTTTCTTTTTGCTTTAATAGCTTCTTTATCTGCATTTTTCATATTGAATAATTCAATAAGCCTATCCACAAACCAATAAATTGTGTGAGGAGTTGTTTTATCATCACCAATTAAAGTCACCTTCCTATAAATTCCATACATAACTTTAAACTTCATCAATAAAAGTTTCCTTTCTAATATTCCAAAAAGAAAAGATCCCATCGATTGATGGGGTAGATTAAGCAAATCTATTTTTACCCATCATTCTAGCTTTAGCACCTTGCCATTTTTGGTAGGTTGCTGAAGGGTCATAGAGCTAGTCTCTCGCCTTCTCTTTATGGTACCTTTATTATACTAATTTTATATTGAATTGTCAAAAAGTTTTATAATTTTCTAGCACAAATTCTAGAAGCTATATATTTTGCTATTATAAAATAACTTACTTTATTATCTATATCTCTAACATCCCTCGAATTTGATTTACTATATGACTATTGTTCTTTTGAATTTCTCAACTTTTTTTAGTACCTTATCCTTTATCTCTTCAGGTATTAATTGTTTAACATTTAGAAGTTTATCTGCTAGATAATAAGAGAACGCTATTGCGTCAACTTCAGTTGGCCTATTTATATATTCTTCTTTTGTCATTTCATTTGGTTGCTTAGGATTATCAAAGTCTTTCTTCCAATCATCTAGAACGTTTTGTTCATCTTGATATTTAAAAGGTATCTTTTTACCGTACTCAATCTGCATATATTGGTAAGCATGTCTAGTTTCATGAAACCCAGTTATCATTATCTCAGGTAAAGAAGCACTACTTATAAAATAATTATTAAAAACGATGTAATAACCCTCCTTAATAAAAACTGCTGAGACATCCTTTTCGCTAAAATACTGGGGGTCTTTAAATATTACTTCAAGCGAATTATCAACCCCAAGAATTTTTTCTGCAATTCTCACTGATGCTAATACATTTGATTGCTGATCTATTAATTTCATTTTATTTTATTACTATTTTTAGATTGCGTCATAATGATAAGTTATTGTATGAATAACACCATGATAGTCGTTTTCAGGTATATCTAATACTTCATCATTTCCCCATCCAACAGATAAAACTGTAAGCAAATTTGAAAATTCATAGATTGGTTCTTCAATTTCACTATTTAAATTCTCTTCTATACTATGTGTCTTAGCGATAAGTAAAACTTTTTGAGCAGCTAAATCAACTAAACTAGTATTATTATTTGGATGTGCAAAGTTGTAATGTTGGTTAGGGGTCAAAGCAATTAAATTTTCTAAATAGTGCATTATTTCTGGAAATTCATTTTTAGGAAATATATGATGTATCTGAGTAGGGGATGTAATATCATTATGCTCTTCTATATATTGTGTTAATTCTGATATATTCGCTCTAAATTCATTTATAGAAGCACGTAATAATCTTTTCGAGTTTGATAGCATTTGTTCAAAATATCCATTTCTAACATCAATATTGGGATTTCTTGATAACCATTCCTGTCTAGTCATTTCTCTTGGTTTTCCTTGATATACATCTCTAAAATTATCTTGATTATACATTAAATCAGAACGTCTAATAATATTCGGTGACATTCTTCCTTTATACGTACCTTTTTTAGAATATTTATAAGCCAAAGGATTTATTACTTTTGTAAAAATTCTTTTTGGTTCAAAATCCTTTTTTATTGGTGTGTAGTCATGATAAAAATCAATAAATGTTGTTTTCATTAAATTAAACGATTGTTTATTTTGAGCATCAAAAAAATTCTGAAAGATTGGTAACAAGTCACTATCTTGAAGTACTTTCTCAATATAGCATTGTAAAAATCTTAAAGAAAAAACATCATTACGGGCTATATATTCCAACACTTCACGATTTTCTATTATATAAAGATGTCCCCTAGTAGGTGATATATCAGTAATTATTCCAGCATAACAAAGCAAATTCATTGGCTGAGAAAAAACTTTATCATACTCGTTCTTTGCAGTTTCCTCATCTGTTCCAGGTTTAGAATATGTTTCACTAATTGTCATTTTAGCGTATTCGCTTTCCCATATATTAGCTACAGTAAATTGAGAAGAAATATTATCTACATAGTTTAATATGAAATCTGCAATTGACCATAAAACATCTGGAGTACATTTTTGATCTATCCATCTTCCATTACCGCTTACTCGTAAATCATAATTACGTTGTTCTAAGAAATTATCTATATCCTGAATAGAAAGCATTTAATTTCCCTCCATTTCATTATTTAACAATTCATCATTGATGTTTTCATCAATTAAACGTTCATCTGAAACTTCTTTCAAAAGACCGTAAAAAAACACAGAACAAGCATCCACATTTAGTGATCTCGTTTGATGATTTCTAGCAATTTTGTAGAAATCCCTATACTCTTGGCTTGAGAAGTAATTCCTTTGCTTTTCAGTTATTAAAAATCTCCCTTTAGGAATTAGAATTGCCACTGATCCATTTACAAGAACACCTTTTGGTTTCTTCATTACTCTTGGATTATAAGTCATATTCGGAGTAAGATAAATATCATCTCTATCTAAAAATTCAAATACTACCAATTGAGAGGCTTCTTCGTTTGAAATATAGGAGTCATAGCCGCTTATATTAATTATTTCTTTTCCATCGTCACTTATATTTCTTGCTTTAAGAACGCGGATGTCCCCGTTATTACTTATTATTTTATTAGTAATTTGTCTATCTCTGAATACATCAAATTTATTGAAATCAAGTTTTTTATAAACACTATCAAATAGTTGATTTCTATAGATAATCCAATAAGGCAACTTAGCGTCGAAAATATATTTTTGCTTTTGGATAACATCTATATTTTTTGTTATTGAAATAATACGTGTATTTTTAGGTTTTAAATTATTATTAATAAAAATAGCTATCGTTTCAATTAACACACCTCGAAATCCTTTTTCTCCAAAGTCAATAATACATTCTATTGCTTTTTTTGATAAATAGTTGCGAGATAATTCAAATTCTGGTGTATTCAGTATGAATTTTGGAAATACAAGTGAAATGTAATTTCCACAATTTATTGCTTTATCAAGAAAAAATGAACAAATATTATTTGTTTCCGTATTGATGGCTTCTTTTTTATATTCTTTTAAAAGTTTGTTAGAACTACTCATTTTAAAAAACGGAGGGTTTCCAATGACAATATCATATTTTTTTATACATTTGTGTTTTAAAAAATCAGCTACAATATAATTTATTTTTACATCAATTGAAACAGTATATTTTTTTAATAATACTGATGCAATTTTTAAACTATTCTCATCAATATCAATCATGTCAATGATAATTTGTTTTCCTTCGTACTTTTTTAATAGAAAAGGTATAAAATTACCAACCCCTGCAGAGGGTTCGAGTATATGAATTACCTCTTTATTAATGTTAGGTAAATTTTTTATCATTTCAGTTATTAACGCTTTGTTTGTATAAAAGGCACCATCATTAGTTCTTCTTGTATTTGATAGTTCTGCAATTCGACTTAGTGTCGAATTAGAAAGGTTTAATGGATTATTTTCGATAAACTCGATTAGCTTGGTTGTATCATTGAACCCGCCATCATCAACAATTTTTTTGATTTGTGATTCATTAATTGGGTTATAGGATAGAGCATTTTTTATATTCCTTGCAATTTCTTTAAAAATTATAGTTGGAACAGCTTCTCCTAACGACTGTCTAATTTTAATTTCTTCACGTTTTAAATATCTTTTTTTCTCGTCCAACGATAAATTATTAAGCTCATCAAAATTTTCATCACTCCACTTAAATTTTTCGGGAACCGTCATCATTAACATAAGTTCACGAATACTAAACACTCTATCATCATTGGGGTGGATAGTATTTTGACTAGCCAATTGATCATTACGAGTGTGAACGCAAGGTCCTACTTTATCCCAATATTGTCTTCTATACTTGTCTCCATTTTTTTGCTTATTAATAACAATCTTTCCATCTATTACTCGATGTGGTTTTTTTATATCTTCTTTATTATCAAAAGCTGACTCGCCTTCAGAAAGATCACAAATCCATGTTCGCATATGTTTAGGATACACTCTAAATGAATGATATATATCGCTAGGGTCAACTTCTCCAAAATTTTTTAGAGGTTTTAAATGTCCAATCGTCTCTCTTAATGTTTTCTCACTTTTGAAAGATGGATATATTTCAAAAGGAGATACTTCATCAGAGTACTCTTTAAGAACACCAATTACTACAGTTCTTGATCTGCTTGAAGATGCACCATAGTTCTTAAAATTTATAATTCGTGATGTATATGAATAATCATTTCCTAAATTCAACATAATAGCTTCACTAATTGGCTTGTCAACGCCATCAATATCTGTACAAATAGTTTTCATAAATGATGGTACATTTTCAATAACAAAAAAAGTCGGATGTATTTCCTTAATTATTTTAATAGATTCTACTACCAATGAGTTGCGAAAAATCTCTTTACTACTTTTTTTATGATTTGCGACAGACATACCTTGACATGGTGGTGTAACTATAACTACATCAACATTTTTTATATTTTCATTCTTCTTCCAGAAATCAATTTCACTATAAAGCAATTCTTTTATTTCGGGCTTTGTAATATCTCCTAAAATATATCCCGAATCATATTTACATTTATTATTACTTTTTTGAATATTCAAACGTCGTTCTATTAGTTCATTAGTAGCAATGCAATCAAACCCTTCCATTTTAAATCCATAGCACCCTACTCCTGCACTACTAAATAAACTTATGTATGTATTTTGTTTAGATATCATAACTTCTTATATAATATTTCACATTAAAAAACATGAAATATTATCTCTTCCTTTCATGGGTATTTTTCTACATCTCACATTTGTCACATTTGTGATAAATTTTTGTGTATACGGTTAATATACAAACAAAAAATAATAATCTAAATTGATTATACCATATTTTCTTAATAAATTAAAGGAATTTGTACACGGTTTAACTTTATCAATGATTAATCATATAGTGATTTGAATAAATTTTCTAAACAATTCACAACTATGCTATCACCTGCCATCTTGTATAACTGTGTATTAGATAATTCCTTACATCCGATAACCTTATCTATATCTTCATCTTTCCAACCCATCAATCTCCAACTTTCTCTTGGTGTTAATCTACGGATTGATATCCACTCGTCCTTTTCAACCACAACTCCCAAATCTGATACTGATCCCTTGAGGGTTGGTATTTTATTTTTTTGAACCACTCCTCTTTTTGATTTACATCTATTCGTATATACCCCATCACCAATCTCTGCTACTGCATATCCACTTTTAGTCGCTTGAGGAACAATCACAAAATTATCCTTTTGAACAGTGGTTAAAGCATTAGACACTTCACCACCCAATTCTAATTGCTGTTTATATTCTCCTGTCTCATCTTTTCTTCCCCTTGATGCTGCTATAATAGGATATACAATAAAATTATCCGTCGCTCTTGGACCAGGACAAGTAGATATTGTCCACGCTGATTTAGAACTAAACTCATGAGGTCTAAATCGCAATCCTCTAATAAGTCCATTTCTATTTTTCATTGAGCAGAAACATTCAATTAACTTTTCACTTAAGAAGTATTTTTCATCCACTTCTTTTTCTAGCATATCCGCTAACTTTAGTGTTAGTGGTATAGGTTTTGGAAACTCATATGAAGTATTCTCATCAAGGATTGAAACCATAAAGACACGCTCTCGATTTTGTGGAATACCATAATCTTTAGCGTTCATTACTCTCCAAAAATTCTTATAGCCTAATGATGATAAGAAATCAATCCAAGTTTGAAATAATGGCATAAACTTTTTTGATACTAGATTTTTCACATTCTCTAATATTAGATACTTTGGCAGTTCTCCAGTCTTGCTTGGTTCAATAAGCAACCTTTGAACTTCCCACAATAATGAACTGTTTGTATTGCTTCCTTTTTCAAACCCACCTAATCTTCCAGCTAAGGAAATATCTGTACATGGAAATGAGTATGTCCACATATCAGCTGTAGGTAGTTTCTCAATCTTTCTAATATCTCCTAGATTTGGAGCATCACCATGTAACAACTCATATGCTTTTAGTGCATACTTGTCAACTTCACTAATTGCTACTACCTCATGATTAATACCTGCTTCTTTTAATGCTTGCCTTTGTGATCCGACTCCAGCAAAGAGTTCTATCACTTTTAATTTGTTCATAAAAACACCATCCTTTATGGTAAAAGGACAGTAGTTTGTATTTTGAGTACCTTTAATTTATAGTTATTTAGGAATAATTAAATAGTGCTAAGGCATAATTAAAAAGTGTGTGTATTTTTAGGGTTTAATTAAATAGTGTAATCTCTCTAGGGAATAATTAAATAGTGCAAATAGCCAAAATAAAAAGGCCTCAATGAAGTGAAGCAAATCACTCATTGAAGCCAAATTACCTTTAAAATGAGGTGAAACCCCATATTTTAATCCGTTTTATGCTATTTTTTCCTTAATACAACCGAATTTATTGTATCAAAGTAATTGTTCTTATATGTGTTAGGGAGACTATTTTGATACAATTTCGTACCCCTATCAAAAAGTTCGTACCCATGAGATGTTTTTCAAACCCTTTTATTTTAATACAATTTGTCATTTATTAAATCAAAATAAACTTCAGAAAGATTATTTTCTTCAAAAACTTTATAAAGTTCATCAAATACATCAGTTAGTTTCTATTTATATAAATCACTTATATCTATTTGAAAGCTTTTACTTCTCTTGAAGATTTTAATTCACCATTAATAAGAGAATTAGATTTTATATGGGAATTCATATCCAAAAGTATTATCTCGACTCATGAACTGCTTAAAACCGCGATGTTTCAAGTTAGAAATTGTTAAACCCGTTTCTTCATAAAATTCACGAATTGTAGAGTTAGCAAATGATTCCTTGAATACAACATGACCCTAGGAAATGTAATACTAGAGCAATTAAAATTGATTATATCTTGAACTAGTATTTTGTTATCATTATAAATCATGTACATATTTGTTAAAATTCAATTTTACTTTTTCATCTCAACCATTTTTCTTTAAATTTTATATGAATACTGTAAAATCATATATAATAAATGTATTCATTTTTAGCACAAATAAAACTACTTTACTATTTGCCATAGTATGTAAAAATACTCACCTTCTATAGTACTCATCATAAACAATAATTTTGCATTTGCAAATATATATTTCGAATTAATTTGTATTTTATTAATAATTTTGATATAATTTAGGTGTTAAACACTATTTATCTTAATATTTTTGATGTATTCTATAAACTTTTTATTATTATTAATTGATTTAATCTATTCATCTTTACCATATAAATTAGATATCTTTGTTCAAATTCACATTTATATTTCGAAATAATAACAAAAGGTACTAACCTAAAATGTTTAAAATTACGTGTTACGAGTAACAAATTAATATGGACAATGTACAGATAAATTGGAGGATTATTATGATCAGTTACAATAAATTATGGAAACTATTAATTGATAAAGGAATCAATAAAAAACAGTTGATTAAGATTACGGGTGTTAGTTCTTCTTCCATTGCTAAATTGACTAAAGGAGAAAATGTGACAACTGATATATTATGTAAGATTTGTAAGGCTTTAAACTGTGATTTTAAAGATATCATGGAATATATTGTTGAATAGGATGTACAAACAAAATAAATCTAAGTTCTATTTCAACGTTTGAATTAAATGTTAAAAGTAATAAAAAGTAAATATTTTAAGAGCACTAAATTTAATTCTGATTAAAAAATATTAAGGAGGAATGAAAATGAATGATGGATTTACAAATGAAACCGAATTAAGAGATTACATTAATAACAACAATTGGGACACATATAATCAAAATATTAAAAATTTATTAGAATTCTTATTTGGTGATAAATTGGTTACAGGTAAAAACTTTATTGCAGAAAAATGTGTTGGACAAGTAAAACCCGATTTGGTTGTAACCCACAATAATAGTAAAAAATACATAAGCATTAAAAAAGGATCTGGGAATAGTGTCCATCAAGAAAAAACATCTGTTTTTTTCCCTTTCATTGAGGGGTTATTTGGTAAAGAAGCATTAAATAATCTGAGATTATTTCACTATGGAGATGATACTTTAGATGGCACTGGAAAAACAAGATATAGTGCTATCGAGTGTCAAAATAATTATAAGAATGAGATTGCTAATTTAAACAAACTTATTAATGAATGGAAATATTTAAAGCAATTTTTGGATAGATTTTTATTCTTAGGAAACGTAAGCTCAACTTTAATAACTGACATAATATATCACGGTAATATATCATCAGGAATTTGGGCTTCAAGAGATGAATTATTAAATTATTTCAAAAACAATTCCTTTACTTCTTCTGCTTTGCACTTTGCTTCCTTAACTTACCAAGTTTGGGGAAGAAATAACTCTTTTACTGCTGTACATCCTGATAGACGATATGTAATGCAAGTAAAATGGGGTGGAATAATGAATGATTTAAATGCTATAAAGAAGGTGCGAGATAATGAGTAGAGGAACATACGAGGGCGATATAGATGAAATAAAATTTGTGAAAAGATTCAATAAAAATAAAGAAAACTTTCATAATTACTTGAAAAATTTCAAAAACTCTACAAATAATTGGATGGTTCGAGTAACAAGCAAGCAATTATCAAAACTATCTAATCAAAAAGTTTTTACGCGAGCAGATACATATTTAGCAACCTTCAAAACAGATATAACAGACATTCTAAAAGAAAATAATTACTATTTAACTGAAGACATTTTAACCGAAGAAAACATTGAATATGAAAAAATCCCTTTCTCAGGGATTTCAGTTAAGATGACTGACTCATCTAATTATCAAATTCTAAAAATTGGTCCAAATTCATTTTCAACTTTATTTAGTAATTATGAACTTGGAGCAGGTGCCTCGCTATATTGCTTAAGAGATAATGAGTTGCAAAAAAATTTAGCATTAATTAATGGTTGGAATACAACTCCAGAAAAAATGGCTATGTTCTTCAAAGACTATACAAATGAAGATGTAAATTTCCATTTGAATCAAGAAGTATGTAAACAAATTAAAAATTATTCATGTAAAAAAATAGAAGATATAATAAATGATTCACAAGAGTTGCAACAGAAAATTTTTAATGGGAAAGATTTATATGATGAACCATATACTGCTTGGTACTTCTATCATGGTGATGACATCGTCGTACTAAAATCTATACCTTTTTCAGTTACAACTGGATCTGGTAGAAGTCATGGAGATTATACGATTGTCTTAAAACCCATTAATCGTTGAGAAAACTAATGAGTTTTTCAGCAATTTCAGATATTACAGGAACAACCACACTATTACCAATTTGTTTATATGTTTGAAACCCTTTTTTGTATTTATATGTATCAGGGTATCCCATCAGTCTTAAACACTCTCTCTCTGTAAGTTTTCTTCCTTGAGAAATAACTACTGGAACATTGTTTCCTCCAGTACCCATTTTAGCTGTCAGACAATTTGAAACATCGCCTTTGACAAAATGGCATCTTGAAGGTCTTATGTCATATGCAAGTGTATTTAATGAAATTTTTATATCCTTTTCATCAACAAATTTTCCAATATTTTCCCAGCACCTAACACTTACTTGATATTCTTTATCTTCGCAGACTTCAATTATATTAGATAAAACATTGGTTAATTCTTTTTTTTCCGGAAAAGTAAATTCATTAATATCTAATTCCAAGTCACTTCTCACGCCTATGCAATACCATCTTTCCCTATTTTGTGGAACATTATAGTCTTTTGCATTTAATAATGCATATTTATATGAGTATCCTAATTCCTTTAATGTTGATAGAATAACATCTAATGTTTTGCCACCATCATGATTAATAAGCCCACGGACATTTTCTAAGATAAATGCCTTAGGCTTTTTTTCTTTAAGAATTCTAGCCACGTCAAAAAACAAAGTGCCTCTGGTATCTTCGAATCCCAATCTCTTCCCAGCTATACTAAAGGCTTGGCATGGAAATCCAGCACATAAAATATCATGATCAGGAATGTCTTTTTCGTCAATCTTAGTAATATCACCATATGGTATTTCACCAAAATTCATGAAGTAAGTTTCTCTTGCATACTTGTCTATATCAGAACTAAAAACACATTTACCACCCTGTTTTTCAAATGCAATTCTAAATCCACCCATACCACTAAACAAGTCTATAAAATTAAAGCTCATACTTTATCCTCCATAAATTTATATAAGTGATTTACAATTCCAGTTATTACTGGTGGACATACAGCGTTTCCTGCTTGCTTATACTGTTGAGTCATACTGACGGTTTTTAAGATGTTATCAATATAACTATCATCAAAGCCCTGTAATCTAAAATTTTCTCTTGGTGTAATTTTTCTTACATACTTTTCATTTTTATTATTTATATATATTTTTGTAGTATCAGACCTTGCTAATATTGTTGGAGATATTCCATGAGTCGAATATACCCTGCGTTGTCTCTCCAAATCATTCCAAACCTCTCTAGGTAAATCAAACAATTTGATAATTTTCTTCTCACGTAAATTTGATTCATAAAAATTATTCTTATTTAAAAAATCATCTACTTGATCATTCCGTATTAAGTATTTATCATCTTTATTATTTTCAAGAATGTCAATTAAGTATTTTTGTGGATTATTAAATTTTAATGACTCAAAGAAATCAAAACCAATATAGTCGATTGACTTCTTTAAATTATCTATTACTTTATTTCTAATATCCTTTTTACTATTATTTGATTTGAATTTATATATCCCAACAATATATGTTCTCTCACGGTTTTGAGGTAAACCGGCTTCAACTGAATTAATTATAGTGAAATCTATAGTATATCCAACCTCATTCAGTGTCTTAATAATGGTTTTAAATGTATTTCCTTCATCGTGAGCAACAAGATTCTTAACATTTTCTAGTAAAAAATATCTTGGTTGCTTTTCTTTAAGAATTCTAGCCACGTCAAAAAACAAAGTGCCTCTGGTATCTTCGAATCCCAATCTCTTCCCAGCTATACTAAAGGCTTGGCATGGAAATCCAGCTACAAGAAAGTCATGATCAGGAATGTCTTTTTCGTCAATCTTGGTGATATCACCATGTAAATTGTTATCTTTAAAGTTTGCCAAATAAGACGAAGTTGCATATTTGTCAATTTCCGAAGAAAATACCACTTCAGTCTCCAAGTCAGAGTTATTTATTCCTAGTTCAAATCCACCTATTCCAGAAAAAAGACTTACAACTCTTATTTTAGTTTTGTTCATTATCATGTATCTCCTTAAGTTCAACAATATCGCCAATTTGACAATTAAGTTTTCTACATATTCTTTCCAATACACTTATATTTACATTTCCGCCATTCTTAAGCTTGTTTATTGTTGATTGGCTAAGACCTGTTAACACATGTAGTTCAGTTTTATTTATGTTTTTATCTATCATCAGTTTCCATAGTTTATTATATGATAATCTCATACTTTCCCTCCTATATATTCTAACACAATTATATCACAAAAATTACGCAATTGCAAATTTATTTTTCGAGTTCTCGTTATTTTATTTTCATTTATCGAACTATGGATATTGTTGTTTTTTTTAGATTTTTTATACAGAAATAAATGACCAATATATTTTTATATTATACTATAACCTTTCATGTTTTTATTGACCTTTTGTGTTTTTATTGACCTTTCGTGTTTTTGTTGGAAATAAAAAGAGAAAAGTTTACAAACCACATTCATTATGTGACGCATAGACTGATATTTTAGAAAAAAAAAGGGATTATCTCCCTATTTTGGTTCTTTAAAATCTTTTGTGGTTTTGTGGTTTTACCAAGTTTTGTGGTTTTTAATAAAATAGTTTGTGGTTTTATAAAAAATGTCTAATGAATATTTCAACATTAGACTTTTATTATCTTCAAACGTGACAAACATTCTCATTCTTATTATAATAGTATTACCGTACAAATTATTTAGGAAGGAGAACATATGTCACAAAAAAATTATAACACCGATATTATAGAATTGCAAGATAAAACTCTTGTTATAGATTCCGTAATCACTGTAAAAAACACTAAAACAATTAAAGTTTATAAGCCAAGAGAATTGTCTAATAGTTGTTGTAAACACTGTGGAACTCTTGATATCAAAGTTCATGGATATCACAATAGAAAAATTAAATTCTTCGTTATTGGAAGTTTTAAATCAATAATTGAATATAGACAGAGAAGATACATTTGCTCACTTTGTAATAAAACATTTAACGAAGATTCAAGCATAGCTAGTAAAGGTTCCATTATATCTAATCAAACTAAGATAAAAGTTTTGGAGAAAATTAGAGCTAAAGTATCGTTCTTTGAGATAGCTGATGACTTTGATATTAGTATTACAACAGCCATTACTGAATTCTCTAAGCATGCATTAGATTATAGATGTCAATTATCTGAAACTATATGTTTGGATGAGTTTAAAGCTTCTACTATTGCTGGTGAATATGCGCTGATAATTGGTGATCCTGTAAATGGAAACATCTTAGATATTTTACCATCTAGAAAACAAGACTATATCTACTATTATCTTTCAACTATTAATCAAAATGAAATCAATAAGGTTAAATACATTATAACTGATTTATTCGAACCATATCGCACTATTTGTAAGAACGTTTTTTGGAAAAGCATTCATATTGCCGATAGGTTTCATTGGATAAAATTAACTACAGAAGCATTTAATAAAATTAGAATTAGAATAATGAATGATTACTTGAGATTAGGAGAACAGGCTCATAAAGGTTCATATAATAAATATACGAAGTATGGCAATGTTTTAAAAAAATATCATAAACTATTACTTGCTAATAAATATTCAAAAGCAGAATGGTTTTTCGAGCAAACACAACTAGCAAGTTATATTCAAAAAGAAATGACTTTACAGGAAATTATAGAATACTGTCTTAACTTTGATTCTGACCTAGAAGCAAGTTATATACTATTACAAGAACTATACAAGATAGCAAAGTTTTCTAATTATGATAACGCCAAAGAAAACATACTAAATTGGTGCGAACTAGTAAAACAAGCAAATAGAAAAATACCAGAATTAGTAAAAGTGTCGTTAACTTATAAAGAGTGGATTAATCCTATTGTAAACTCATTTATATTAAATCCCGAAACTAAAGCAAGAATGACAAATGGTTTTATTGAGGGTAAAAATAACTTCGTTAAAGTAATAAAAAGGGTAGGGTTTGGTTACAAAAACTTTGATCTATTTAGAGCAAGAATCTTATATACAAACGATCCAAATAGACCATATAAGAATCAATAATTAATATAAAATAATAATTTGTACGTAAAAAAAAGACTATTTCTGTTGATACAAGAATAGTCTTTATTGCGTTTAAAATAGATTGTGGTTGAGTATCATTTTCGTGTGTTTTAGACCACAAAGCCACAAACTATTTTAGAGACCCAATTTAATAAACCCCATCTAATATAGGATGGGGTTTTAGCAACATATATAAATTAAATTTTACTCTTCATAA
>CAZRJV010000033.1:0-13948 GCA_964600625.1 uncultured Acholeplasmataceae bacterium | reverse complement strand
CCAAAGAACATGATGAACTGCCAAAGTATTTAATCATGGAAAATGTACCGATGTTGGTGTCAAAGAAATTTATTCACAGTTTTAATGAATGGTTAGAAGTGTTAGAAAAATTAGGCTATAAGAATTACTGGCAACAATTAAATGCTAAAGACTACGGTATCCCCCAAACAAGAAATAGAGTCTTTTTAGTATCAATCCTAGAACCAACCCATGAGTTTAACTTCCCGCAAGCATTTCCACTAGAAAAAGTTTTATTAGATTATCTTGAAAGTGAAGTTGATGAAAAGTATTTTATTAGTGAAGCATTTTTACTGTATTGTACAGACCCAACGGATCGAAATGGGTTCATTCGTGGCAAACGATTTAAACCACATGATACAGCCAAAAGTAAATATGCATTCACAATCACCACTAGAAAAGGTTCAACGCCAACAGATAACTTTGTAATCGTTCCAGAGGCAACCCTAAAGGGATATAAAGAAGCTTATATTGGCGATGGTATATATATTAATCGACCACACCAAAAACGTGGTTGTGTGCAAAAAGGAAAGATTCAAACGATTAAAAGAACAGTAAATGATTTAGGTGTTATTGTTGAAAAAGATAAAGCACTAATGATTAGAAAAATTACCCCAAGAGAATCCTTAAGATTAATGGGATGGACTGATGAGCGAATTGAATTAATCATCAATAGTTTTTCAGATGCAAGACTATATACATTTGCAGGAAACGGCATAGTCATTGATGTTTTGTGTGAAATATTTAAAGAACTATTTAAATCCGAAGATTTATGAGTGAAAGGATAGATGGATAATATGAACCCAACAAGAAGAGGCGAAATATATTACTGGATAAAAATAAGGCATGATTTAATGCATTCAAAAGAAGTGAAACTGTTAATGCGTCAACCGGATGGTGGATGGTATTTTAGCATCTACATTTACTTGGTCATGTTATCCATCAATTCAAATGGAAGACTTATTCAAAAAGTTGGTGAAATGGAAATGGTTTATGATTTAACAACCATTACCCAAGAGTTAATGTTCTTTAAGATTGATACGATTAGAGTAGCAATTGAAATGTTAAAATCCTTGAATCTGCTGTATGAAGATGAAGAACATATTCTATGTATAACTAACTTTTCAAATATGGTTGGATCAACAAGTGGTTGGGCAGATATCAAACGCAAACAACGAGAAAAAGAAAAACTATTAAAACAATCTATCGATGTGGACAATGTCCACCCCAATGTACACATAGAGATTAGAGATAAGAGATTAGAGTATAGAGATAATAATAAAGAGATTAAATCAATCGATCATAATGATAGTAATGATAAAAATGATAATAATGATAAAGTCACTTTGGCAAGTGATTCTTTAAATATTGATTCCATACAAAATTTAATGCTAAATGAATGGCATAACACCTTTAAGGATTCTCATGTATTTACTAAGTACTTAGTTTATTCAAAGTATTTAGAAGAAGGTAATATTGATGCATTAATATCAGCTAATAGTTTCTTTGAAAGTTATCTAGATAAATATTATCACTTTGATGATTTAAAAAACCATGTTCAATATTTCTTATTTCAATACCGTAAACTATCTAAAGCAGAACGAAGCAAGATAACAAACCGTATGGGTTATTTAACCAATGCAATTAAAAGCAACCAACGTACACTTGAATGGAAAGCATCAGATGAATTTAAGCAATTACAAAAGGTTGAAACAATTGCTGGTAAACGCTTAAAAAAAGATGCGCAAATCTACTTTCCAAACGATCCAGTTAGACAAGAACTTTATTATGATAAATATTTCTTTACATACATTGGCGAAGAAACAAAGAAGATACGTACAGAATTTAATAAAAAATGTAGTGTGAAATGAAAATATTCCTTTGGAATGTGAGATGTCATGTAGTATAATCGCTATAACAAAGTAGGGAGTTTTTAAGATGAGTCATGACAATCATAACTTTAAAGAAAAGTTAATTATTTCAGCAACGAACTTCGCAAGAGAAAAAACAAATGTAGATCCAGGACTATGGGTATTTGTTAACAACGGAAATATCTTTAAATCAATTAATCATTCTGGACTCTTTGAAAAAGATACTTTTGTTATTAGGTACAACCGTGACTGGCTAAAGATTGCCAGTGAAGAACAAATCATTAAGACTGCATTTCATGAAACATTCCATGCAGTTCAACAACAAGCTCTTATTGGAAGAAGACTAGGGCTCAAGTCAGATATCTTTACTGAAGAAGAACTAAACACCTTAGAACACGAATTTAAAGATGAAAACTATGATGATTCAGTTGATACTTGGCATACCTACTTAAGTGAACAACAAGCAGAAACCTTTGCAGCATACTTATTTGAACGTTTTAAGCAAATTTTAGAAGAACATGAAGAACTAGTCACAAAATATTATAAAAGGTTTATAAATGAAGAATAGCGTGATTAACGGCTTTACCTTAAATAACGGCTTTGAATACATAATTACATATATGTAAAAGTTTGATATATGGCTATCATAAAAGGGTATTTTATGGTACAATTTATTATGTCAATAATGTAGGTTTATGAAGGCTTAAATGAGAAAACAGATGCCCCTTTCAACTAGTTGAATAAATGGGTAAACTTGAGTAAACATTGGCAATATTAATTATATATAAAGTTTTAACATTATTTTTACTTTAAGGAGGATTATTTATGTCAATACAGGCAATAGATTTGTTTTGTGGAATTGGTGGGTTGACACATGGATTTATCAAAGCGGGTATTCCGGTTATAGCTGGAATAGATATTGATGAAACTTGCGAATTTGCATTCACAAAGAATAATAATTCTAAATTTATTCTTCATGATGTAGGGACATATCCGTCACAAAATATAACTAACATGTATTCTGAAAACAAAACTAAAGTTCTTATGGGTTGTGCACCATGCCAACCTTTTTCATCTTTACAAAAAAACACCCAAGATAAAACAAAAGAGTCTAGATGGGGACTATTGTATTCTTTTCTTGAACACATTGAAAAGGTTAAACCAGAAATAGTTTCAATGGAAAATGTTCCGTCTCTTAGAAATGAAATCGTGTTTAAAGATTTCATAGAAAAACTAGAAGAATTAAATTACCATGTCCACTATCAAGTTGTAGATGCATCAGATTATGGAGTAGCACAAAGAAGAAAAAGACTTTTATTATTAGCTTCTAAATTAGGAGAAATAAAGTTTATTGAACCAACACATTTAGATAATAAAAAGACTGTTAGAGATGTGATTGGGAAAATGCCTAAAATAAAAAATGGAGAAATACATAAAAGTGATCCATTGCATAGAGCAGCATCCTTATCAAAACTAAACATTAAAAGAATCAAGTCATCCAAACCAGGAGGAACTTGGAAAGATTGGGATAGAGAATTGTTACCTCAATGTTATCTTAGGGATAGTGGTAAAACTTTCGGGTCTGTTTATGGAAGAATGAGTTATGATGATGTATCACCAACCTTGACAACACAATTTAACAGATATGGAACAGGTAGATATGGGCATCCAGAACAAGATAGAGCAATTTCATTGCGAGAAGGAGCATTACTTCAATCATTTCCAGAAAACTATCAGTTTGTAGAATCTGACAATTATAACATTACTGATATTGCAAGACAAATTGGAAATGCAGTTCCAGTTAGATTAGGAGAAGTAATAGGTATAAGCATAAAGCAACATTTAGAGGAACTAGGATATGAATTATAATAATGAGAAGATTAAATTTCAAATAGCATTAGGTGCGGTAAAACATTTTGGAAAGAATTTATATACTACTAATCCCCCAGCAATAGCAGAATTAATTGCTAATGCTTGGGATGCATATGCAAGAAAATGCCAAATAATTGTTAACGATGATTGTTCAATGTATATAATTGATAATGGAATTGGCATGACCGATATTGAATTAAAAGAAAGATATGCAAAGTCTGGTTTTGAAAAAAATGAGGATATAAGAATTCCACATGATATGCTAAAAAGACCATATATGGGTAAGAAAGGTATTGGAAAATTTTCAGCTTTTAGTTTATCTGAAGAATATACAATTTACACAAAAAGTTTGGAAGATGATAAATGGAAAAAATTAACTCTAAAATACCACGAATTATATTCTGAACAAACAGAGTTTGATGCCGAATTAAAAAGAATTGATGATCCATCTGTTGAATTAATTCAAACTTTGTTACCTTATGATATTCCAGATAAGCAAGGTACAATAATAGTTTTACATAATTTAACGAGAAAAATTAATAAAACAACAACAAAATCATTAATGGATTTAATAGCTAAAAGATTCTCTACAGATATTTTTAATGGAAAGTATGATTTTGAACTTTTACTAAATTACGAAGAGATAAATCCAGTTGTTCTAAGAGAACATTTCTTCTACGCAAAAATTGAATTTGTTTATTATTTTGGAATGGATTTAGTCAGATTAAAAAAAATGTTTCCGAATGTAGATAAAAAGAATTTCGTCAATAAAAATAATGATTATTTTAAAACACATGCTAGTGGTTGGATTGGAACAGTTAATAAACCTACAGATTTAAGAACAGAAGATCAAACATCTGTTTCAGGGGTTTCTATTTATATTAACGGTAAAATTGCTGATGAAAATATATTTAAGCATAGTGTTGATGGTAGAGTTCCAAATGCCTATTTAATAGGAGAAGTTGATTTATTTGATTGGGATTCGGCTGAAGATTCTGATCCTGTTTTAAGTAGTAGAGAGGGATTAAATCATGAATTACAAGGAATCAAGAAATTAAAAGAAGAACTTTCTAAAGTTAGAAATGAACTTTTGGAAAAGTGGAATGAGATGAGGTCTAGCAGACCTTTGACAAAGCATGAATATATTCAAAAAGTACTTAAAGATCCTAAAAATAAAGAAGTTTTTGAAAAGTTAGAGCCTCAAACTCAAGGAAGAGCATTAAAATATGCTCAAAAAGTTTTTGACAAACCTAAGGAAGACGGCACTTCAGAACAAGATAAAATTGTTGACTTACTTTTTTCAGCAATAATACAAATTTCCACGGATGAAGAAATGAGAGATGCGCTTGAAACTAATTATATTAATAATGATGAATTAATTGAACATATTGTTAAAATATTTAAATTAAATGAAATTAGTCATGCTCTTAGACTAAGAGATAGCGTTAATAACAAATTAGAAGCTATAAATCTTTTAGAAAAACATATAGAAAACGAAGAGATTGAAGCTGCTTTTGAAAGAGTTCTTGCAGACAATCCATGGTTAATTAACCCAACTTGGGAAATAAAAAAATCTATTCAAACCCAAACATGGTTAGAGCTTGTCAATTTAAACAATGAAAAAAAAGATAGAGTAAGAACAGATATCATTATAGAGGTCTCAGATGAAAATTATCCAATAATAATTGAATTAAAACGTGATAAGTACACAAACTATTCATCTCCTGATGCAAAAGAAGTAGTTAATCAAATATATGATTATAGAACGGCTATTGCAGAAAGATTGACTTTAGATTCAAATGATAACTCCACTGTACAATCTTCAGATATTAAAGCTTATTTTATTTGTGGAGAAAAAGCTATGAAAAAACTTAAAGGACATATTAATTCTTATAAGCACATAGAAAATAATGATATAGTTTTAATTACATATGACAGTATAGTTAAAAGGGCTAAACAATTATTAAATGTTATGTTTCCAGAAGATATTGAAGATAAAAAGGAAAAATAATGCTTTTAGTTGATACATTTTTTGTGTTGTAAAGGAGTTAACATGTTATTTACAAAAGAAGAATTTAAAAACAATAGCGTTGAACTAATAGTCAGCGAATTAAAAAAAGAGATACCTATTTTTGAAGAATCGGAGTATTTATCATGGGTAAGCACTATTAGTAGTTTGAAAGAATTAGTTAAAGATATTTCTCTTAATTATGTTGTTATTCTAGAGCAAAAACTTCCATTCTCTTTAAAAAGAATTGATGCTGCGATTTGTTATAACAATAATGATAGTTACCATTTGGATATTTTAGAATTTAAACAATGGGGCAATGATAATATTGTAAAAACAGAAAACAATAATGTTTATTTGAATTTTGATAAAGAACCTAGAGAACATCCTTTTTACCAAGTTAATCAATATTATGATATGCTCGAATACTCATTTGGAAATTTTGATAAGATTTTTTCTTCTAATAGATTATTTGTTGTTTTGCCTAATTATATTTTAGAAAAAGATAATTTTTTATTATCTGTAAATATAGAAGGATTAAGTGTTGAGCCTATAATAATTAGTCAAGAAAAATTCGAGTATGAAGCTCCATTCAATGTTGTTATGAATGAACACATTCCAACTAGAAGTAATCCTTTTGATCTTTTAATTTATCAAAACGATTCTGATTTAATAGATAGAATTTTTAATTTTAAAGATTTTAAATTATATGGCGGAGAAAATGAAATTGTAAAATTAGCCACAAAGAGTATTAATAATAATGTTGACGTAATAATAAAGGGATATGCTGGAAGTGGTAAGACAGCAATAGGATTATATTTACTAAATAGACTATTACACAATGAAAATTCTAGCTGGAATTATATTTATGCTAGTGCAAGTGAGATTAAAGCCTATTTTTCTTCAAAGTTTAAAGATGGAAAAGAGAGTTTATTTAAAGTATTTGGTCACGCAATAAGTAACGTTCAAAATAATACTGTTTTATTATTAGATGAAGCACATCGTATGTATAATAATCAGGTTGATGAATTAATTAGGACTAAAAAAAATAAGAACTTGAGAATCATATGGATGATGGATGATTACCAATCGTTTAGCATAAATGAGGACAATACAACAGTTACCTTAAAACAAAAATATAATGATAAAGAAATTGACATAAATGAATTTGAAATACAAGATACTCAATTTAGATATAGTGATAGAAGAGATTATATTCCAACAATACTTAAGATGTTAGAAGGTGTCCAGTTTAAGAATACAAACAAAAATATTATAATTTCTGACTCTATTAAAGAATCTATGGATTGGTATGAAAAAGCAAGTTTAACCAAAGGAATAATTGCATCAGATTCATGGACGGCAGGTAGAATAATAATAGATGAATTTATAATAGATTCCATAAAACAATTTGGACTATGGAGTAAATTAGATAATGCTTCAAATCCAGCATCAGCATATAAATGTCAAGGGAATTCAAAAGATAATATATTATTTATTTGGGGTGAAGAGTATGTTTATAGAAATGATAAAGGATGGATAATTCAACCTCAATTTGTAAAAGAAAAAAAATGGAGTTATTATTTAAACAACTTCAATAAGTTGAATAACAACGAAAAAAAATATATACATGAGAAGTTTAGAAACTTATATTATGTTTTGATGTCAAGATACAATATTTCAATGAATGTATTTTGTGTCGATATAGAAACAAGAGAATATTTAAAGAAAATTTTTAGTAAACTAGACTAAATAGGTTTAAATGATATTATTTGATTTGAAGAAGAGGGATGATAAAATGGAAAACAAAATTAAAGAATTAAATGAGATAATAATTTCATTAGAGAATGAATTATCAAGTAAAAAATATGGATTAATTTGGGATAGAGAGAGAAACCAAGAAGAAGTTGTGAAAAGAATTGAGAATGAACTACCAATTTTAAAAAGAGTGCCAGAAAAAGATGTAGTAAATTTTTTAGGTGGAGAAAATCTTTTGATTGAAGGAGATAATTTTCATAGTCTTAGCGCCATGCTTTACACACATTTAGAATCCATAGATGTAATTTATATAGATCCCCCTTATAACACAGGAAACAAAGAAGAGCAATTCAAATATAATGATAAATTTGTTGATAGAGAAGATGGTTATAGACATAGTAAATGGCTAAACATGATGGAAAAAAGATTGATATTAGCAAGAAAATTACTTTCAGAGGATGGTATGATTTTCATCTCAATTGATGATAATGAAGTAGGACAACTAAAATTATTAGGAGATAAAATATTTGGTGAGAATAATTTTGAAAGTTTTATCTGGAAGAAAAAAGGTGGAGCCGGTAATACTGAAAAAATTATTGGTTGTTTAACGGAATATATTTTCTGTTATTTCAAGAAAAAAAGAGCTGGAATTTTCAACTACAGAGATATAGAAAGAAGTTATAGACATTTTGATGATATTAGTCCATATAATTTAGAGGGTTTAGAAAAGACAAATAAAGGAACTTATGAAAGGCCGACAATGTTGTTTGGAGTAATTGATCCAGAAACAAATGTTGAATTTTTCCCGTCAAAAGATATGAGATGGACTTTGGGAGAAGAAAACATGAAAATAGCAATTGAGAATAAAAAAATATATTTTGATTATGAAAAGAAAAAAATATATAGAATAAAACGACCTGAAGATTATGCCGAATCGCAAAATGTTTATTATAATTTATTTACTGATGTAGGAAGTCTAGCTACAGCTAAAAATGAACTTTTAGAAATATTGGGAGACAGAGAAATATTTGCTACTCCTAAGCCTGTAATGCTAATGAAAGCAATTTTAGAAATTGCATCTAAAAAGAATTCAATTATTTTAGATTTCTTTGCAGGTTCTGGAACAATGGGACAGGCTGTGCTTGAAATGAACAAACAAGATGGCGGAAATAGAAAGTTTATATTATGTACAAATAATGAAGGTAACATTATAAACGATGTTACATATCCCAGGTTAAAGAATGTTATTGAGGGATATGAATTTAAAGGTGTTAAAAAAGATAAGTTATTTGAAAAAAAGATTACTGCTGGAGACCTAACCACCAATAACGATAATTTAATTGAAACAATTGATCAAATAATCAATAATTCAAAAAATAAATATGATAAATTTGAAAAAATTATTGAAGGTGAGTTTTTGGTAGTTAATGGTATAAACAACCATTCTGGTTTCAGAGAAGGTTTAGGTGGAAATTTAAGATATCTTAAAACAGAGTTTATTGAGAATTCAAACAATAAAGATCAAATGAGATTTGATTTAACGAACAAATGTCAAGATATGATTTCTGTAAAAGATAATAATTTTAAAGAAATAATAAAAACAGATTCGTATGTTATTTTAACTAATGAAAAAAACGACTCTATTAGTGCAATCTACTTTGATTTATTTACTGAAAGTATGAATGATTTTGTAAATCAATTAAGGGATGATAAACAAAAAAATATTTATATATTTTCCTTAAGCGATTCAATAAACAATGATTCTTTAAACGAGATAACAAATTATAATTTAGAACCCATTCCACATTTATTATTAGAAACTTATAGAAAAATCGTAAAGATAAGTAGAGGTATAGAGATATGATAAAAACACCAAAACCTTACCAAAATAATGCAGTTCAAAAATTAATTTCAAGAAGTAAAGAACTGTTTCAAATGAATAAAGAATCTACAACACTAGTATTTCAATCTCCTACTGGGAGTGGAAAAACTTTTATGATTACTAAGTATATTGATAGATTAATTAATGAATTTGAAGAATATGATTTTTCTTTTCTATGGATAAGTATAGGAAAAGGAGGGTTACATGAACAGTCTTATCGCAGTGTTAAAAATGAATTTCGTGGGTTCCCTGAGTGTTATCTTTTAGAAGATGAATTTTTTGGTGGAAGAAATTCAATTTCAAAAAATGAGATTGTTTTTGTTGATTGGGAAAAATTAAGAAATAAAGATAGTAAAACTGGTGAATGGAAAAATTTGTTGATGAAAGATAAAGAAACCAATAATTTTATAGATGTGTTAGAAAACACAAGAAATTTTGGTAGAAAGATTGTTTTAATTATTGATGAAAGCCATTCTAACTCTAGTTCGGAACGAGCAATGGAACTAAGAGATGAAATTGTAATTCCGTTCTTAACAATCGAAATGAGTGCAACGCCTGTTTTAATTGATGGACAATACGATGACAAGGTTAGAGTTGAACCAACTGACGTTATAAATGAAGGCATGATAAAAAAAGAAGTTATTATAAATGATAGTATAAGTGAAATTGATGACGATCAATTAAACTCTCAAGAATTAATACTAGAAGCAGCTTTTAATAAAAGAATTAAACTTTTAGAACTCTATAAAATGGCTGGGGAACAAGTAAATCCTCTTGTTTTGATTCAAATTCCCAATGCTGATCATGGGAATGATGTTTTGCAATTTGTACAATCTTTCCTTTATCAAAAAGGAATTACGGAAGAAAATGGAAAACTTGCTATATGGCTAACCGAATCAAAAGTAAATCTAGAACATTTAAATCTAACAAAAAATAACGGCAAGGCAGAGTTTTTAATATTTAAACAAGCAATTGACACGGGATGGGATTGCCCTAGAGCACAAATTTTAGTGCGTTTTAGAGAAATCAAAAGTATTGTTTTTGAAGTTCAAACTCTAGGAAGAATTCTTAGAATGCCAAAAGGTTATCATTATATTCATGATGAACTTAATAAGGCTTTCGTATATACAAATATAAAGAGCATAACAGTCAAGAAAGAAGTATATAATCCAAATATAATTAAATCTTTGTACTCAAAAAGGAAAGAATCATATGAAAATATAAAACTAAAATCAATTTATAGGAATAGAGTTGACTTTGGTGACATAACACAATCTTTTTACAAGCATTACTTAGAAGTATTTTCTACATACTTTGATATAGATCAAGAGGGAATACTATCATATAATGAAAATATTGATAAACTCAAAGAAAAGGGAATTACGTTTGAAAATTTAGACAAATTAGATGAATTGATTATAAATGCAATAGTCGATGCAAGTGAAATTGATAAATCTGAAAATATAGATACAAATAACTTTTTAGCATCTAAATACTCCAATACAGATTTACAAAGAGCAATGGAAACACTAATTGAAGAAAATTTAAATGGATTTGCACCCAAAAGATCTATTCCAACTGTAAAAGAATCAATATATTTAGCATTTAGAAACTACTTGGATTTAAATCCTTTAAGAAATAATAATGTAGTGAAAATTCAATCTATTTACATTAGAAATAAAGAGATATTTTCAATGATTTTAGATATGGCTACTTTAAGCTATAAAAAAATTCATGAAAATGAAATAAGAGCGAAATCAACAATAAAAATCAACAATGACTGGATGATTCCTGAAGGTAAGAACTTTAATCCTAATTCAGTTTTAGAATATAAATCTGACTTATCGATTTTTGAGCCGTTTTATATAATAAAAGGGTTAAATGGTAAGCCAAATAGCTTAGAAATTTCTTTTATGGAGTTGCTGGAGTTAAGAAAAGATGAGATTATGTGGTTTTGGCAGAATGGACAAGAACATATGGAATCTAATTTTGCAATAGAAATAGATGATAAACAATCATTCCAACCTGACTTTATAGTTAAGTATAAAAATGGTAAGATAGGAATTTATGATACAAAAGCTATTGGCAGAGATGAAGATGATAATATGGTTAAATCAAATGCACTACAAAAGTATATTGAAGAAGAAAAGTTTAAAGGAATAAACCTAGAAGGTGGGATTGTTGTATTATCAGGTAGCCATTTCAGAATCTATAAAAAGAAAAACTATGTTCCGTTCTTAGATTCTGAAGAAAACTGGGAGTACTTTTAATTTTTAAAACAATAATATGTTATTTATAAATTAGTATTAATATTATGATGATAATTTAAAATATAAAGTGAGGTAAGATGATATGAGTGTTTTTTTAAATAATAAAATAGAAGCTACTGATAAGTCTGTTTCTGAATTGTTAAGTGAACAAAAATTTTTTATTGATAGTTTTCAAAGAGAATATAGATGGCAAGAAAAACATATTAAACTTCTAATAGAAGATTTAACAACTGCTTTTTTAAAGAACTATAAAAACGAACATGAAAGAAGAGATGTTGAAAAATATAGTAATTACTATTTAGGACCTGTGGTTTTCAGTAGTATCGATGGAAAAAAATCAATAGTTGATGGACAACAGAGAATAACATCCATTACATTAATATTAATTTACTTATATCACTTACAAATTAAAATGTCATCTACAGAAGTTGAAATAAAAAAGATGATCTTCTCTGAAAAATATGGTACAAAGTCATTTAATATGACTGATGAAAGCCGTCAAGACTGCCTTGAAAGTTTATTAAATAATGGTGTTTATGAAATAAAAGACTCTGATGATGAAACAGTAAGGAATATGTTGGAAAGGTATAATGATATTGATAATGCTTTTCCGGAAGAAATTAATACAATAATTCTTCCCTATTTCATTGATTGGCTAAAAGAAAATGTAAAGTTTGTTGAAATTCTTGCATATTCTGAAGAGAGTGCATATAAAATATTTGAAACAATGAATGATAGAGGATTAAATCTTACGCCTACAGAAATGCTTAAAGGGTATATTTTGTCGAAAATATCAGATAAAAAACAAGATGAAGAGGTTAATAAAATTTGGAAAAATGAAATCCAACAACTTCATATTAAAGTAAATGAAACAGCAGACATTACCTTTTTTCAATCTTGGTTTAGGGCAAAGTATGCTACAAGCATTAGAGAAGGTAAGACTGGTTCGGAAGATAAAGACTTTGAAATAATTGGTCCTAGATTTCATAATTGGTTTAAAGATAACCACATAGATTCTATTAAAATAGAAAAATCCGAACAATTCATTGATTTTATAAAGAGGGATTTTGTTTTCTTCTCTAAAATATATTTAAAAATAAAAAATGCACAAAAAAAGTATAATAAAAATCTCGAAAATTTATTTTATATTGGGACATGGGGTATAGCAGAATCTTTACAGGATGCCCTATTACTTTCACCTATAAATATTGATGATAATGATAATGTTATTGATAAGAAGCTAAATTTTGTAGCTAAGTTTATTGAAACTTTTACAGTGAGAAGATCGCTTAATTTCAGAAAGTTTGGTGCTTCATCTATAAAATATACAATGTTTAACTTGATTAAAAAAATAAGAAATAATTCAATAGAAGAACTGTCATTAAATTTGATAGAAGAAACAAATAATTTAGATACTACTTTTGACAACTTAAATGATTTTTATATGCATAGTCAAAATAAAAGGTTTATTAAACATTATCTATCAAGAATTACAACATATATTAATAATTTAAGTGGTGGAACTGACACTTATGAACAATATATGTTTTCTGTAAAGAATTCAAAACCATTTGAAATAGAACATATATGGGCTGACAAATTTGAGAACCATAAAAAGAGCAATGAAAACCTATTTACCGAGCCATGGCAAAAGAGATATTGTGAGTTTGAACAAGAAAACGAATTTATTAGATGGCGTAATTCAATAGGGGCATTATTATTGCTTCCAAACGGTACGAATCAATCATATGGTTCATTACCCTTTGAAGAAAAAATCTCTCATTACATTAAGGAGAATTCATATGTTAAGACATTATCGGATCAAAACTATTATCGAAACACCAATTTTACAAATAATGAAGAATTGAAAAGTTTTAATTTCAAACCTTATAATCATTTTTATAAGGAAAATATTATTGAAAGATGTGAAGTTTTAAAGAAGATTAGTGAGAGCCTATGGTCTAATGATTATTATAAAGATATCAACAATGAATAGCTAAAATTGAGAGGACTTCTTGTATATTAAATATGGAATTAGGTATAAGAGTGGCATTATAGTTAGTATTTAATTTCAAAAGAAACATATGATTTATTTAATATATTCAATAATCACTGTTTATGATGTCTCAAATAGGAAAACTATATGCTTTAGTGGGTATTAGATATATTTCTATGAGTAAATGCCAGTAAAACTAAAACACTTGAACAATGTTGAACTACTTATTAAAATTTAAGTAGTTTTGACAGTCAATTAAAGATTTAAAGGAGC
>CAZRJV010000032.1:0-14111 GCA_964600625.1 uncultured Acholeplasmataceae bacterium | reverse complement strand
CCAAAGCAATCATAATATGAACAACCCCAATTGCTAATGAAAATATTAACATCGGAATTGGATCATTTATTGGATCAAAGACTTGGAACGGAACTCCGAAGAATACCTCGCCAATATCAAATGAAATTCCAAAAGCTGAACCATACAAGACTCCAAACAAGATAGAAGGAATACTTGCATAGAATAAAACTGTAACTAGTTTTCTAAAGCTACCCTTTGGTTTTCTAATTAGTAGAAATAATCCGAAAATTAGTGCCATTACCAAACCATAACCCATATCACCCATCATCATTCCAAAGAATAACCAATACCAAATTGACATCATCGGGTTGGGGTCAATTTCATTATAACTAGGAACACTAAACATATCAGTAATTGTTTCAAACGGTTCCACAAACTTATTATTTTTATATTGTGTCGGTGGGTTTTCTTGCGGCAACGGATCCCTTAATTCTAACTCATAATATTGAGTTACCTTTTTAACCGCTTTTTCAAATTTATCAACTTGATCAGAACGAACCCATCCTTCAAAATAGATTGTTTGGTCAGTTTCACTAGCTTGAACTCTTTTAAGTTGCTTTTCTGATAACATTTGATCACTTAGCATTCTAATTTCATCAATATGTTTTGCTAATTCATATAAACTAGCTTTTAATGTTTCACTTTGGCTTTCATTTGCAGCAATCGTTGTTTCAATTGCCTTAACCTCATCACTTACTAAGTGATTTAAACTTGGCAATTCAGAAACAACAAATCCCGCACTTACTAAACTAGATAAAATATCATGCTCACTAACTACAGCATACGCTAATCCGTTAACATCACTGCCATAAGTTTGGAACTCTAGATTATTTTCAGCTAAAAACTCATTAAATGTTTCTTGGTTTTGCGTTAAAACTTGTCCAAGATAAATCTTGGCAAAAGTTAATTTTTTGACATCTTCAGTATTTACTTCTAACGCTTCCCACGGTTTTAATAATGTTATTAAATCAACTAATTCATCATTATCGGCTTTAAGCGTAGACATTTTCTCTAAAACTTTCTCAATATTTTTCAGTAATTCTAGTTGTTCTTCTCGTACAACTGAAAAACGGTCGTAGTCAACGACCTGAAAATATGGGGAGAAAAATTTTTGTTTTTCTTGATAAGGCGATAATTCCTTAATAATTCGATTGGCTCTTGCAATAATTGAATCTTCAAATTGAGTATCAATCACTCGATTTTGATCGCTTGCATTAGTAATCATCATGACGCCATAACGTTGTAGAGAACGTTTTAATTCGTATTCGTTTTCTTTTAAAACAAATACTTTAGCTTTCTTCATCGCAACAATCATATCTCTAACACCTTTTCAACGACAAAATCAACTAATTTGTCAATTTTAGCCATCGCTTCTTCAACAACTGTTGTTTTTATCTCGGTCAATTCCTGCTCATAAACTTTTTGAGTATTGACAAATTTTTGTTGACTGTCAGCTTGAATTTTCAAAGCCTCTTCTTTAGCATCATTTACGATTTTATTCGCTTGCTCTTCACTAACTTTCCGGGAAGTTTCTATGATGCTCTTTTGGTCTTGTTTTGCTTCATTAATTAAGTTCTTAGCGTCAACCTCAGCTTTAATTATTGAGTTTAAAATAGACAATTTATTCACCACCTATATAAAAAATAATGTTGATATACTGATAATATAATATCATATTTACCCTTTATAACATAGTTATATAAACATTTTATAAGAATGTATTATTATTATCTTAAATTAACGATAAATTTGCGATATTTTATAATTATTCATAAAAAAAACCACCAAAAAAGGCGGTATTTTTTAAAATTAAACTATTTAATTATTATGTGATAGGAATAACAATATCTTTATCAAATAGCATCATTTCATAAAAACTATTATTATAAAAATTATAGCTAATAACTCCCTGTGGACTTAAAATATGTAAAACCGAATCAACCATCACCATTTTTTCAATATTGTCTGTAATCCATGAATTTGCAATTTCATGGATTACTAACGGCGCTTCTTTATTCGAAAAGTTAACCGTAAACATTAATACTCTGGCTTTACTTTCATAATTTTCCACCTTGAATCCATTGGTAATAAATCCGAATAGGTTAGCTTCTTTATTCAATAATAGATTTTGCCTTGGATTTTCTAAGGCGGGAGCTGTCAAATGACCATTATACTCGTTATCTTCATTGTAATATGGAAACTCAATTGTTTGAGTTGGTTCCGGGTCATTGGTTGCGTAGGCCGATACTTTAATCCCCGTTCTAATTCCTTCGTTTGCCATATACCCTATTCCAACAGTATTTCCTTCGTCATCCCAAATTATTAAGACTGATGAAAACCCCGGCTCTTCGATTGCGCTAGTAATTACCGGATTTTTAGGATCACTAACATCAATCGTATACAATGGGTCAGTTCTTAAAAATGTGACAATTTTAACAATATTTTCCTGATAGGTAACACTTTTAACTTGTTCGTTTGGTTTTCCAATCCCTTTATTTAAAAGTCCCACTAAATTTAAATTATCTGATTTGGAATCAATTTCAAAAATGTATAATGAATTACGATTATTTTGACCAAATGTAGTGACCACCCTAATGGTGTCTTGATAAACATCAATAAAATATTGATTCAAAGCATATCCCTCAACTTCACTTGATCCAACATATTTCATCGTACCATCGATATCATAAGAAATAGCGATAACGGTTGAAGTATTATAAGGTTTATTAATTTCATGAGTTAATCGCCATTTATAATTAAGTAAGACAATTAAACCATTACCCATATAAAAACTTAAATTAGAACCAAAGAAACTAATTTCTTGATGCGCCAAATTCTCGGTATCTAGATTAATAGATATAATTTTAGTCACTTCAAATATATTAGAATCTCCTTTAAAATAATAAATGTTTTCAAAACTTGGAATTTCGGTATCCTTATTATAATATTTACTTAAGTAATTACTAGCAACAACATATAACATATTATCAATCATTCTAGTTTCACTAATTCGACCATTAAAAACTTCCTTTTTAATAACTTCAAAAGTCTCAGCGTTTAAAATGTAATAAGCTGAATTTAACCGATATGAGTAAAAATATCTTTGACTATCCATTATTCGATTGTTTGGAGCGTCAATTGATATAGGTGACATTCCAATTAAAATTATTTTATCTTGATATAAATACATTTCATGAAAATAAAATTCATCAAAGATTCGTTTTTGTGATAACCCTTTAGCAGAGCCGTCACTGTTTAACTCTATTTTGTAGAGTTGATTAGAATATTTAGGACCATATACGATAAACGAAGCATCTTCGCTAATTTTAGCTACATCCCCTTCGTTAACGCCAAAAACTTGGTTATAAGTATCTGTTTTGCCTTTTGATGATTGCTCTCCTTCGACAGTTGTAAACTCACCAGTCTCACCGGAAGCATCCTGCTTTTTAAAACTAAAACTCATATCAATTGCCATTAAATTGGAGTTGTGATAAATGTTATCAAGTATTTCTTGAAACTCATTTTCACTACCAATTAATTTAGCATTTTCAAAACTAATTCCTTCTATGTTCTCAGATTTAAACGTCAACGACAACGGTGTCGTTTTATTATGAATTGTCACACCACCTAAAAGCGTCAAGACACCTACAATAAAAAGTAGACTAAGTGATGCCACATTAGATCCTAATGCTAGTTTGTGTTGTTTTGATGAAGGCGAACCGTTGCGCTTTTGAAAATTGCGTAAACGCAAGTTCCAAATCAACTTAACGACAACTACTAGCGTCAATAATAATAACAATGCTCCTAAGCCAATAAATAAGCCATACATATTATAATCCTCCCTTATTTTTTAACGCTTCCTTGAAAGCTTTTAAATAAGAACGATTAACTACTAGTTTAATATTGTCTGATAATGTAATTTCAATTTTAGAATTTAACAAAGGCTTAATGTAAGTAATTTTTTTCAAGTTGACAATTTGCGATTTCGAAATTCTTTGAAAAGTAAAATTAGCTAACATTTCTTCTAACTCATTTAAGGTATGACGCAAGTAAACGGTTCGGTAAAAATCAGTTGTTAAAATTGTTTCTTGATCAAAAACCTCAAAATAAAGACAGTTGGAAGGATATAGTTTCATTTCACCATCAAAGGTTTGCAGCCATAACTCATTTTCTTGATCGACAATTTCGTTTAGAACTTTAAAGAAGATTGCTTCTTGGTCAGAATCAATTAAAAACAAAACTTCCTTATTAGAAATTTTGGTCATCTTAAGTTCTAAATTGAAATCTTCTTTCAATTTAAAAACTAACTTATCGGCCTTGTCATTACTCAAAACTAGTTTAATCATTTCTATCACCTTGAGTTTATCTTGTAAGAATAGGCTATGCAAGCCTTTTTTTCTTAGTTGCGCTGATTACCTTTTAAGTTGCATATTATCATAATAATATCAAATTTAAAAACATTTTTTGACAACAACTAATAAAAGAAGTTACTAAAAAGCAACTTCTTTTGAATATTAAATCCACTCTCCAAAAACTTTAATATATATTTTCTTAGTTAATTCGGTCGCGCCTATATATAAAATACTTAGTAAAAATAACCACAACATAAAAGTTATTGGTAATTTCATCGTAAAGTCAATTGCAATCCCAGCATTAGTAAAACCAATTAGTAACGCCACAACTATTACTAATAGTGTTGACACTAATAATAGTTTAGCAGGTTTATTCACTGAAAATGATAGATACCTAGACCTTATAACATAAATAATTAACACTTGCGAAATAACCCCAAAGACAAACCATCCCGCTTGAAATAATCGTTCCATATCCATGGTATTGGCACCAATAATATACCAAAGAACTAAAAAGCATAAAATATCAAAAATTGAACTTAATGGTCCCATAATTAAAGTAAAGTTCCGTACTTTTTTCCAGTTCCATTTTTGGGGTTTTTTTAAATAGTCTTTATCAACATTATCAAAAGCCATCCCAAATTGTGAAAAATCTAATAATAAGTTTTGGACTAACAAATGAATTGGTAACATTGGTAAAAACGGCAAAAAGATACTAGCAATAATAACTGAAAAAATATTGCCAAAATTTCCAGAAACTTGCATATTTAAATACTTCATTATGTTACCAAAAGTCTTTCGACCTTCAACAACGCCTTTTTCTAAAACCATTAAATCTTTTTCTAACAATATAATATCAGCTGTCTCCTTAGCAATATCTACTGCATTATCAACGCTAATACCAACATCGGCTTGATGAAGAGCTGGTGAATCATTAATTCCATCACCCATAAATCCAACAGTATTATCACGTTGTAAAACGGTGATAATACGCTTTTTTTGATGTGGTGATAACTTAGCATAAATATCATGAGTTTTTAAACTCTCATATAATTCATCATCAGTTATTTGTTTAATATCTTCACCGGTCATAATATCGGTAGTATCCATCCCAATTTTTGAGCAAACTTTCTTTGTTACTAACTCGCTATCCCCAGTTAATACAATTGTTCTAACTCCGTGTTCGGCTAATAGTTTAATTGCTCCAGCCGCAGATTCTTTTGGCGGATCTAAAAAACCAACAAACCCCATTAAAACCATGTCTGATTCGTCGGAAACACTAAAAATATGTTCAGCTGGAACTTCGTTCTTTTGAGCTACCGCTAACACTCTTAATCCTTGTTTAGCATATGAATGATACGTTGCCATTGCACTTTCTAAATGGGGGCCGATTTCAACAGCTTTCCCATCTAAGTCAATGTATTTACAAAGTTTTATCATCTCTTCAACTGCACCCTTGGTAATAAGTTGTCTTTTACCACTCGGATCTTTTAAAACGACACTCATCCGGCGGCGATTAAAGTCAAAGGGAATCTCATCAACTTTGGTAAACCTAGTTAATACTTCTTCCATATTATAACTATTGGCCTGATTGACAATTGCAATATCAATTAAGTTTTTTAAGCCGGTTTGAAAATAACTGTTTAAATAGGCATGCCTTAAGACCCTGGTGTCATCATGACCTAGGGTGTTAATATATTTCTCTAATACGATTTTATCTTCCGTTAAAGTTCCAGTTTTGTCAGTACATAAAATATTCATTTCACCGAATGTCTGAATTGAATCTAATTTTTTAACAATGACTTTATGTTTAGACATCGACATTGCTCCTCGTGCTAATGTCGTAGTCATAATTACTGGTAACATCTCTGGTGTTAAACCAACAGCTATTGTAATAGCAAAAATTATGCTTCTAACCCAATCGCCTTTTAAAAACCCATTTAGCAATAATACAATAGGAACAGTAATTAAAATCATTTGTAGCAATAATTTACTAATTGAACGAATACCTCTTTCAAATGCTTTAACCGTTCGATCACCTGATAATGTCTTAGACATTGAACCAAAATAAGTATCATTACCGGTACTTAAGACAACTGCTATTGCACTGCCGCTAATAATATTGGTTCCAAGAAAACCGATATTATCAATATCAGTTAAAACACTACCTTGTATACGACTTTTTGAAAATTTTTCAACAGGTTGTGACTCTCCTGTAAGAGCTGATTGAGCGACGAAAGTATCTTTCGTTTGAATAAAGCGAACATCAGCTGGAATCATATCACCGGCTGATAGCTTAATAATATCTCCTGGGACAATGTTTTCCATTAACACTTCCTTAAACTCTAAATCGCGTTTCGTCAAGGTATCATTAGTAACCATCTTTGAAAGTGCTTCTGCTGCGTTATTAGAGCGTTCGTTTTGAATAAAGGATATCAAACTAGATATTAGAACAAGACCATAAATAATAATCACAGTTAACCAATCGGCTTTTTCAGCAATCACAACATCGGTAATTAAAGTAACTAACCCGATCAGCATTAAAATAACATTAAAAGGATTAATAATTGATTCTAATAATCGCAAAAACATATTCTTTTTCTTTTTAGTTATAATAATGTTTTTGCCGTATTCCTCTAATCGTTCTTCAACTTCTGAAGTATAAAGACCCATTTCACTAGTTTCAAACTCACGGTAAACATCACTTAAATCCATCTTAGAAAAATTAATAAGACTGTTTTCTTGTTGATTTTTTTTCATAAATATTACCTCCTTTCTGTTATCTCTTTCTTACTCTTATTCTACCACTAGAATAATTTAATTCCTAATCAATACTAAAAATAACTTTCATATAATGATTTTTTCAATTTTCTCATGGGTTCTTTATACACCATGAATAAAAACAGGCTTGCCGAAATAGCAATCTTGTTCAAAATATTATTATCTAATGTGTCTAAAATATTATAGTTAATAACATTTTAAATTTTTCAATCGCTTCTAATGCGTGTGAAATATTTGCCGGCATTATAATTGAATCGCCTTCATTCAATATATAATCTTGATCAGCAATAGTAATTTTTACCGTTCCATCCAAAACTTGGACTAAAGCGTCGCCGTTTGACGCATGGGAAGATAACCCTTCGCCCTTATCAAATGCAAATAAAGTTATCGTGACTTCTTTATTTTTAACAATCGTCCGGCTTGTAACCTGATGATTTTGGTAGACAACTTCATCCTTTAAACTTAATATTTTTGATAATTCAATACTCTTAAACATAAAATTTACCTCCACACTTAAAGTATACTACATATTATTAGATTAGTAGTAATGTGCGAGTTAAAATATTACTATAATATAAAATATTATAAAAATTAAGTATTCTTTGATGACTTTTTTTAAAAAAAGTGCTATTATACATATTCCGGATTAGAAGTTTTTTTCGGAAAAGGAGCACATATGAAAAAAATACTGTTAACTTTAGTAGTAATTATTACTGGCCTGTTTCTAGTTGCCTGTGATAATGAATTGGATAATTTTAAAACTAGAATTGGAATTGGCTTTCAGGGAAGTGATTCCATTGATAACGTTACACAAGATATTGTTTTAAGAAATTCAATTGCAGACATTGATATCACATGGGAAAGTGACAGTGAAGCAATTATCGTCTCTGGCACTCTTGGAAAAGTAGCTAGACAAACTGAAGATATTGATGTCACATTAACTGCATCTTTTAATTGGGAGGGTGAAACTGAAAAAATCATTTTCAAAGTTAAAGTGATCGCATCAACAAATGAAAGTATTGACTTTGAAGCAATCTTTAGTCAAATCAACTTACCTAGTCAAGTTGATAATAATCTTAACTTACCTTTAACCCTTGATGGAGCAAATCTGTCGTGGACATCTAATACTCCTTCTAGTCTATCTAATGACGGGGTTGTTAATCAAAGTGATGAAAATGTATCAGTAGAATTAACCGTGACCGCTTCTAAAGATGGACAAAGTGAATCTAAGACTTTTACTGTGGTTGTACTAGGTTTATCAGTTGAACCAATTAATTTTGAAGAAATATTTAGTCAAATTAATGTTCCTAGTGAAACGAGTCAAAATCTTAGCCTACCAACCGAAATTGACGAAGTCATTTTAGTTTGGTCATCTAATAAACCACAAACTATTACTAATAATGGGGTTGTTAATCAAAGTGATGAAAATGTATTAGTTGAATTGACGGTAACCGCTTCTAAAGGGGGACAAAGTGACTCTAAAACATTTACTGTGGTTGTACTAGCTTTATCAGTTGAACCAATTAATTTTGAAGAAATATTTAGTCAAATTAATGTTCCTAGTGAAACGAGTCAAAATCTTAGCCTACCAACCGAAATTGACGAAGTCATTTTAGTTTGGTCATCTAATAAACCACAAACTATTACTAATAATGGGGTAATTACTAGATCTGATGAAAATGTATTAGTTGAATTGAAGGTAACCGCTTCTAAAGGGGGGCAAAGTGACTCTAAAACTTTTATTATAATAGTTTTAAAAAATATTGAACCTGTGTTTAACTATGATGAAATTTTTGATCAAATCAACATTCCTATACAATTAACTAATAATATATTTCTACCTACATCAATTGATGGCGTTCAATTAACATGGGACTCTTCTAATCTCAATGCCATTACTACAACTGGTATTGTAACTAGAGGCTCTACTGATGTATTTGTTACCTTAACAGTAACCGCTGTTAAGACCGGTAACGAACCCGCATCTAAGAACTTTCAAGTAACTGTTAAAAAAGTAGATGCGCCAGTTTCTGATTACACACCAATTGCCGAAGCTAGAGAATTAGCACAAGGCGCCTCAGTAACTATTCAGGGTGTCAATACTAGCTTAATGTCAAACGGTAACTATTCATTGCAAGATGCTAGTGGAGCCATTGCAGTTTATTTCGGTAGTGGAAATAATAGCCAATTAGTCATTGGAACTGAATATGTAATTTCTGGAAAATTAGGTGAATTTAATGGACTAGTTCAAATTACCAGTCCAACAATTGTCAAAACAGTTGGCACTAGAGACTTGCCAAAAGTTCATGACCTTACCGGTTATTCACTTGATTTTGATGACCTTATCATTCATGAAGGTTATGTAATTACATACAGAAATTTAGAAGTTGTTTCGACAACTAGTCCAAATAATGCTCATGAAATTACTTTTAAAAATGATGTTGGTGAAACATCTATGTCAAGACTTGACACTAGAGTTGGAGTCAGTGAGGCCAATATTAATACCTTTAAGGGTGTTAAAGTTGGTGAAATAATTGATTTAACTAATGTAACTGTTAGCAGTTATGCTGGTAAAGCTCAATTTATGTTTACATCAATAAGTGATATTTCAGTTAGACCAAAAGATCCGTTAAAACCACAAATTACTGGCGTTCAAAACTTCACCTACATTATTGATGTTAGCGAAAAGCCTAACTATCTTGAAGGAGTTAGCGCAACTAACAGTGTCGGTGGAGTTTTCACCAGTAGTTTAACATTTGATGATTCTAATGTTAATTATCAAGAATATGGCAATTATGAAGTGAAAATCACCCTCCCTGATGTCAATGGTTATGGTGAAATGATTGCTATTTCAACAGTATATGTAAGAAACGAAGCTCAAGTCGGAGTCTATGAAGGTTATTACCAAAGTTTATCTGGCTTAACTGGTAGTGACTTAAACAATGCCTTACAAAAATTAATTAAAAATACTGGTCGCGCTACTGGCTCTACTAGCCAAGTTAAGCAAGTTGACAAGGTTGGAAGCTCTTATTACTTAATTTATACTGGTAATGGTAGTTATGGAAACCGTGAACATGTTTGGCCTCAATCCAAACTTGGTTCTGTAAAAGATGATTTACACAATCTAAGAGCCGCTAATTCTGATGTCAATTCAACTCGTAGTAATTATCCGTTTGTTGAAAATGGTAAGCCTTTTACAGGATCATATAAGTGGGAAAAAATTGGCAGCGGCTTCTACCCAGGAGATGAACATATTGGTGATGTCGCAAGAATTGTGTTATATGTTTCAATTCGCTATAATCTCAATTTAAACTTGGTTGGAAATCTATCAATGTTTCTAAACTGGAATGAATTAGACCCCGTTAATGATTTTGAGCGAGAAAGAAATGATCGCATTGAAGGAATTCAATCAAATCGTAACCCATTTATTGATCATCCAGAATTAGTTGATTTATATTTTGGACCAGCGCCAATGAATATGAACTTATCAGCAATCGAAATCGAACTAGATTTATTTGTTATATACAATCAAACCTTTGATACAAGACAACAATATAATATTTAAATATCAAGAAAATGCCCGCCAAATGGCGGGCTTTTTGATAGCAATGCTTCTATTGAAACAATATTTCAAGAAAATCTAGTGTTAGACTTAAGTTTTCTAATGCTTCATTTGGATATTTTTCGAAATCAAATTGATATTCATGAACATAGTCTTTTTCATAAATTTCTGATGGAAAATAAACTTGCGTTGTTACTCCTAGACTTTGCAGTTTATTATCTAAGGTTTGACCGTGTTGCATAAAAGAAACCAAATTACCATCAGTAATAAAAGTTGCAGGAAAATCGCTAGTAACATTTTCAACAATATTAGTATACTCAATCAATTCGTGTTCTTGCCACTTGCTACGCCCAAAGTAGGACCACCCGATTTGTTTTACAAAGGTATTAAATACCGTTGCTAATAGATTGCTTCGTCCTAAGACGCGCTGGCTCATTATTTGATCAAATTCATTCAAATCATATGGTCCACAATATAATAAAACACCTTTTAGTTGTTCTTTAGAAAGTACTTGTTCTAAGTTCATATCACTAGCTAATTTTTGGTTAGTTTGTAAAATTGCAAAATTAGCAGCGATATGAGCACCGGCTGAATCACCGCCAATTACTAATCGGTTCATATCGACCATAAAAAACTCATCTAAATTATTATTAAGATGTTTAATTACTTCACTAGTTTGAATTAATGGTGACGGATAATGTCTTTCTGGTGCTAGTTCATAATCAATGGAAATAAACGTGTAACCGGCACTGGCAACTAAAGGTCCAAAAACACTAATATCTTCTTTAACACCGCTAATAAATCCACCACCATGGATCCAAATAATAGTTGGTAGTGGGTTAGATGTTTCTTTTGGATAGTAAACATCAAATGAGTTATCTTGATAACTTGATTGATACTTAATATCTTTTAAAACTTCCAAATCATCCTTAATTTCTAAATATTCTGCTGGTTCATATAAAACTTCCTTATGCCAAGTTTGTCTTAGGATAAAAGCTAGTAAATTAGGTGTTGTTTGTAGTGTTAATAATAAACTTGAAATTAAAGTAAATAAAAGAGTAAAAAATGACACCACCATAATAAGAGTAATTTTAAAGGTTCTCATTTAATAATTCCCCCTTTATCTGTTTTGGTGCAAATATCATAATAACACTATAGATAATTGTAATAACTAAAGAGATGATGAACCGATAAATCATCATATGTGGATAATTATATGTGACAACTATCGTAATAACGATTAATAATAAAGTAACTAAAAAGGTAATAATTTCATAAGCGATTTCTAAATTGTTTTTTTCATAATTGATTACTACTTTCCGGTGATACCATAACCCGAAGGTATTAATTACAGTTGCTAACCACATAAATATTAAATAAATTTGGTTTTTAGCTTGAAACATCATAAACGTTGCATAAATACTTGCAATCCAAAATGATACCACCACGATACAAGTAAAGATAAACACTGTCTTTTGATAACTTTGATAGTATTGTTGATGGAATGGTTTATCTTTATTACCAAATAAAACTGTAATAAGCAAAGTAAGTAATAGACTTAGAGCATATAAAATTATAAAACCATATTGCATAAATGGCACTAATAAAAATGCCTTTTCAGCTAAAAACATTAATGTCAACATTGACAAAAATATCAAATACAAACCATGGCTTTTTAAACGTCTCAATATCATCTAATCTTCCTTTCAAAATGTGTTATTTTAAGTATATCATTATTTATAATGAAATGATATAATGTAATTTTTTAAAAATACTATCGTATTAAATATCATCTTCTTTAAAGTGGTAACGGTCCCATTGTTTTTTTGGCTTAATGAAAACATTTACATTATTACAAAGTAAGGTTTATTAGATATTATAATATATAATATGTTTGGAAAAAAGATTACTAAAATATGAAATATGAGGAGTGAATTACATGACTGCATGGCAAGGATTTAAAAAAGGTAATTGGAATAAAACTGTTGATGTTCGAGATTTTATTATTAACAACTATTCGGAATATCTAGGTGACTCAAGCTTTTTAGTTGGACCAACTGAAGCTAGTTTAAAGTTAAACCAAAAAGTTCTAGATTTTCTACAAGAAGAAAAACAAAAAGGAGGCGTCATCGAATTAGATACCGAAGTTGTCTCTTCAATCGTTTCACATGATGCTGGTTATATTGACCAAAGTTTAGAAAAAATTGTTGGTCTACAAACTGACAAGCCTTTTAAAAGAGCATTTCATCCTTACGGTGGAATTAGAATAGCTGTTCAAGCGGCAGAAGCTTATGGCTATAAAATATCAGATCAATTAAAACACATCTTTACGGAATATCGTAAAACTCATAATGATGGTGTTTTTAGTGCCTATACTGATGAGATTAAAAAAGCCAGACGTAGCGGGGTTGTAACTGGATTACCTGATGGCTATGGACGTGGTCGGATTATTGGTGATTATCGCCGGGTAGCCCTTTATGGTGTTAACTATCTAATTGAACAAAAACAAATTGAAAAAGACAGTTTTGGTTTTCCAATGACTGATCATAATATTAGAATGCGTGAAGAGATTAGCGAACAAATTAAGTCATTAAAAGAATTAATCACTTTAGGAAAAATTTACGGATTTGACATCTCTCGTCCGGCAGAAAACGCTAAAGAAGCTATTCAATGGTTATACTTAGGATACCTTGCAGCGATTAAAGAACAAAATGGTGCCGCTATGAGTTTAGGTAGAACTTCTACTTTCTTAGATATCTATATTGAAAGAGATCTAGATATGGGTGTTATAACTGAAACTGAAGCTCAAGAACTAATTGATCATTTTGTAATGAAATTAAGAATGGTTCGGTTTGCAAGAACTCCTGATTATAACGATTTGTTTACAGGTGATCCAACTTGGGTTACTGAATCTATTGGAGGAATGTCTTTAGAAGGAAAATCGTTTGTAACAAAAAACTCTTATCGTTTCTTACAAACATTGTATAACTTAGGTACTTCAGCTGAACCAAACCTAACGGTTTTATGGTCTGAAGGATTACCGGAAAATTTTAAACATTTTTGTGCGAAAGTTTCAATTGATACTTCAAGCATTCAATACGAAAGCGATGACCAAATGCGCTTAAAACATGGCGACGACTACGGAATTGCTTGTTGTGTTTCACCAATGGCCATTGGGAAAGAAATGCAATTCTTTGGTGCTAGGGCTAACTTAGCCAAAGCTCTACTTTATTCACTTAACGGCGGATATGATGAAGTTTCCGGTGAACATGTCTTTACAAAATCAGTTGACGGAATCCTTAAAACTGAAGTTTTAGATTTTGATGTTGTCTGGGCTCGCTTTACAGCAACAATGAAAGAATTAGCTGAAGTTTACGTTAACGCTTTAAACATTA
>CAZRJV010000031.1:3272-14916 GCA_964600625.1 uncultured Acholeplasmataceae bacterium | reverse complement strand
ATTTAGTTATCTTTAAAACCCATTGTTTCATTGCTTTTTTAACAACTGGGTAGTTCCCTCTTTCAGAAACCATTTTACCGTCAACAACTTCAATTTCATCATTAGCTAAAACAGTGCCTAATTCTTCACACCAATTAACTTCAATTTCTTTAATCTCAGCTAAGCCGTGTTCATATAATTTAGTAAAGATCCATTGGGTCCATTTGTAATATTTTGGATCTGCAGTAGCTACTTGACGGTCCCAATCAATACCTTTACCAGATTCTTTGATTTGTCTTTTAAAGTTTTCAATATTACGATAGGTAAAAACATGTGGGTCATTTCCGGTTTGAATAGCATATTGTTCTGCTGGCAAACCAAAAGCGTCGAAGCCCATTGGGACTAAGACGTTGTAACCTTTCATTCTTTTATATCGCGCTAAAATATCGCTGGCTGTATATCCTTCGATATGACCAACGTGAAGTCCATCACCACTAGGGTATGGAAACATATCCAAAATATATAGTTTTGGTAGGGATTCATCTTCTAATGTTTTAAAAGATTTGTTTTCATCCCAATGCTTTTGCCATTTCTTTTCTATTAATTTAAAATTATATTCCATATAATCACCAATGATTATTATATCATGTTTTTAGTCCTTAATAGTAGTCATAGAAAAAGAAAAAAGGGATAAACCCTTTATTTTCTTTTAATAATATTTATTTGACTAATCCTTCTACATAAGTAACTAGGTCTTGAACAGTCTTTAAGCCAAAAGCGTCTTCATCTGAAACTTGTACTTCATATTCATCTTCGATAAACATAACAATCTCAACAGCATCAATTGAATCTATTCCTAAATCTTCAGATAATCTCGCCTCTAACACCACTTTATCTTCCGATACTCCTAGTTCATCAACGATCATTTTTTTGATTTTTTCAAAAACCATGAAATAATCCCTCCTTTAATAACTTTAATTTTAGGTTATTTTGATGATTTTGTCAAACTTACTGATATAACCAAGGCTTCATATGGGCGAAGTTTGATTGATTTTGAAAGAATGTGTGAATTATTGTAATTTGATAAAATAACTTGATTTACTCGAAACCCATTTAGTAAAAACCGTCTTTTTTGATCACTAAATGAATTAATAACTAAAATAATCTCTTCACCAAGTCGTCTTTGGTAGGCGTACACATGTTTATTATTAAAATTAATAATCTCGAAATCACCATATATTAAAGTATTACGATATTGACTATTTAGTTTTAAGTCAATTATTTTTTGATAATAAAACCAAATTGAATTTGGATCATTTAAAGCTTTTTTGACATTTATTTCTTTATAATTAGGATTGATATTAATCCAAGGTTTACCCTTAGTAAATCCGGCATTTTCTTCATCCGACCATTGAATAGGAGTTCTTGCTTGATCGCGAGAAGAATCTCTTCTTGCTAAAATTAGTTCCTCTACTGTTAAACTAGGATCACTTTTCAAAGCGATATTAATCGGATTTATTGTAGAAACATCGCGAAACTCTTCTAGTTTTGTAAAGGGGTAATTGGACATTCCAATTTCCTCCCCTTGATAAATAAATGGGGTTCCACGCATTAAATAAAGCGCAGTGGCAAGCATTTTACCAGATTCTATATGATAATTAAGATCACCATACATACTCATTAATCTAGGGTGGTCATGGTTAAGCCAGTATAATGGGTTCCAACCACGGTTTTTAAATCCGTCTTGCCATTTTTTAAACACTTGTTTAAGTCTTAATAAATCAGTTGTTTTTTTACCATTTACTTCTTTTACACACCAATTATGGTCAAAATTAAATACCATGTCTAATTGTCCTTTTTCAAAGGAAGCATATTTTAAACCTGATTCAACTGGAGCTCCACCTCCAACTTCCCCTACTGTTAAAATATCATATTTACTAAAGACACGCTCTTTTAAAATTTGCAGATAGTCATGGACTTTCGGCAAATTAGAAAATTTTGACCAATCGCAAACATATTCATCTTGATATAAAAAGGAATCTTCAAATGGTGCTCTTGCCAAATGGGAAGCAGCATCAATTCTAAAACCGTCAATTCCTAAATCTAACCACCAAGTTGCCATTTTTACCATTTCATCTTGAACTTTAGTTGAAGTCCAATTTAAATCAGGCATTTTATCACTAAAGATTTTCATAAAATACTCGCCTGTAACTTCATCTTTTCGCCAAGCACTTCCGCCAAAAAATGAACCCCAATTGGTTGGTTCTGTTTCTATTCCGTTAATAAATCGCGGCGGTTGCCAAATATAATATTCGCGGTAGGGGTTATCAAACGATTTTCTAGATTCTAAAAACCATTGATGTTCATCTGATGTGTGATTTAGAATTAAATCAATAATTATCTTAATGTTTAATTCTTTGGCTTTCTTAATAATTTTTTTTACGTTTTCAATCGTTCCATATTCAGGTGCAATTTGATAAAAATCTCTTACATCATAGCCATTATCGTCCATTGGTGAATCATAAAAAGGGACTAACCAAATTAAGTTTATTCCTAGATCTTTTAAATAATCAAGTTTTTGGTAAACACCTTCTAAATCTCCAATTCCATCACCATTGGTGTCATAAAAACTTTTAATATAGATTTGATACCCAAATGATTCCATCCACCATTTTTTTGTCATCGTTGTACTCCTTTTTAATTAATTATACTATCTATATTTTATCATAAAAATGTGTTATAATTAAACTAGGTGATAAGTATGATTTTAACAGCAATTTGGCATCAAACACATTCAGAATATTCTTACCAAGTTAGTGAAGATTCGATTCATATTCTTTTACGAGCAGCTAGTAACGATATAAAAAGTGTTCAATTAATCTATGGTGATCCTTTTCATTGGCAAAAAGATAACACTAGTCACTATTATTGGGATATGCAGTTAGATAAAATGGAATTAAAATATACCGAAGATCTTTTTGACTATTTCTTTATCAATGTATTGATTCCTTCAAAAAGAATTCGCTATGCTTTTTTAATAACAGATACTCAAAATAACCAACTTATCTATCATTCTAAAGGATTTATGGATATTCCTAAGCCTTTTATATTTACCGATTTAAACAGTTTCTTTAATTATCCATATCTTCACACTGAGGATATGACCAATACTCCTGATTGGGTTAAAAATGTGATTTGGTATCAGATTTTTCCCGATCGCTTTTATAACTACGAAAACCCATCAACACTTGATTGGAATAATCAAAAAGTTGCGAATGATGAAATTTATGGTGGCAATTTAAAAGGAATCACTAAAAAGTTACCTTACTTAAAAGAAATTGGTTTTTCAGGAATTTACTTAACCCCAATCTTTAAAGCAAACACGGCTCATAAATATGATACCATTGATTACTATCAAATTGATCCTAGTTTTGGCACCAATGAAGATTTTAAAAATCTAGTTGATAGTGCTCACCAATTAGGAATTAAAATTATGTTAGATGGTGTTTTTAATCATGTCGGATTTTTTCATCCTTACTTTCTTGATGTTTCAAAGCATAACAACAACTCAAGATATGCCAAAGCTTTCAAAATTAAACAATGGCCAGCAGTTGATTTTAATGTAGTTGGAAATAAAATTATTCGAGATGATACAAAATCGCCTAATTATGAAACATTCGCTACTACTGCTTATATGCCTAAGTGGAATTTCGAATCTAAAATTACTCAAGATTACTTACTAGATGTCGTTAAATACTGGATTACAGAATACAATATTGACGCTTGGCGCTTGGATGTTTCAAATGAAATTAGTTTTGAATTCTTAAGAAAAATACGCAAAGCGGCCTTAAAAGCTAATCCTAATGTTTATATATTAGGAGAAAATTGGGATCAATCACTCCCTTGGTTAAAGGGGGACACGTTAGATGGTGTTATGAATTATTTTCTAACCTCGATTATTTGGGATTTTATTGACCACAAAATCGATAATCATGAATTTAATAATCGTCTGGTTAAGTATTTAGTTGGAACACCCAAAAATATCATCAACAACCAATTTAACCTTATTTCATCACACGATACAGAAAGAATAAAACATCGCGTTTCTGGTGATATAAGACGAGTTAAACTAGCTTTTGTTTTACTGTTTTTATCACAAGGAACTCCTTGTGTCTATTATGGCGATGAAATCGGTCTTGATGGCGGTGGTGACCCCGACAACAGGCGAACGATGATTTGGGATCAATCAAAATGGGATCACGAGATGTTGACATTTATTAAAAAAATGATTAAACTTAGGTCAAGCTACCATAGTTTTGATAATGATGTAGTAATAACGAGATATGATAACATTTTAATTTTAAAACAAGGTTCCCTAACAATAGTTATTAATAACTCCAACCAGGAACAACTTCTAAACATTAATTTTTCTGGACTTGATGTCTATAATCAAAATAGGATTGATATTTTAAAATCAGATAAAATCAAACCCTATGAGTTTTTATTATTAAAGGAGGATTAGTATGAAACCAACTATTCGTGATGTTGCAAGAGAAGCCAATGTCAGTGTTTCTACTGTTTCAAGAGTTATTAATAACAAAGAATCAGTTCATGAGTCTACCAGATATATTGTTCAACAAGCAATTGATAAATTGGGATTCGTTCCTAACAAATTAGCCCAAAGTTTAACTAACAACAGTTCAAAAATGGTAGCTGTTTTTGTTCCTCATATTGGACCTTCTTTCTACGGTCATTTATTAGAAGGAATCGAAAGTCAAGCCGGTACTTATGATTACCGAATTATCTTTTGTAATACCCAAAATAATCCCGCGCGTGAACTAGACTACTTACGCTTTGTTGAACACTATAATATTGACGGCGTTATTGTCGCATCCGACTTCCATAGTATCGAGGCGATTAAAGAGTTAAAACTACCGACTGTTACTGTTGACCACATTTTAGATGAAACCTATCCTTCCGTTACTTCTGATAATATTAAAGGTGGTCGGTTAGGAGCAAAAGCCTTAGTTGAATCGGGATCTAAAAATATTTTATTATTTCGGGGTCCATCATTTTTACCAACCACGATGGAAAGAACTATCGGAGCGATGGAAATTCTTGATAACTATCCCCAAGTCTCAGTCGGTTATTTTGATTTTGATTTAGTTGATCCTAACCGTGAACTTATTAAACAAGTTTTATTATCTAATCCTAACGTAGATGGCATATTTGCTTATGGTGATACTTTAGCGTTAGTAACGATGGAAGTATTGGGTAAAATGAATAAAAAAATACCCCATGACTGCCGAATTGTTGGTTTTGATAATAACTACTTTAGTAGTATTTCAAACCCTCGCTTAACAACGATTGAACAATCTCCGGCCTTCATGGGTAAAAGTGCTTTTAATTTATTATATAAACTAATGAATAATGATTTAATTTTGGAACCACATGATATTGTGGATGTTAAATTAATCGAACGCGATTCATCAAAAAAGGCTTAACAGCCTTTTTTTATTGTAGTGGTTTTAATTTAGTTGAACTAACAATTAATTGTTGATAAATACCATCTAGGTTATAATGAATCATTAAATAATTCTTTTCTTCTTGTTCAATATATCTAATGGTATAAAAAGTATCAAATGAGATTTCTAATATTTCTTCTCCAAGTGGATTATAGAAGAAAATATTGTCATCAACTTGAATTGAGTAAAATCCGTTTGATAATTTGTTTAAATTATCGCCTCTAAGTGATGTTAAACCACCTTGGTTATCAAATTTAAATAGCTTTCCATCTTCATTTCTTAAGATGTAGAATCCTTGTTGTTTCGTATGAACAACTAGATCTTGATGAATAACTTCTCCCGTCGCTATCTCGATAACATAGGTTTTACTATTGCTAAATTCTCTTACCAAAATATGTTTTGAGTCTAAAATAGCATCAACCGCAAAACGTTCGGGATCATAAATAAATTGAGCCTGTGTTTTATTTTTTCCGTTTATTACAAAAACAGCAAAACCTGTATTATAGACAAATGTGTTGCTATCAAACGGAATCATTTCACCAGCAAGATTGCTTGTTGTTCCAAAATCAAAGTTAATAGTATAAAATTTCTTAAAGTTGTTATCAACAATCATAAAACTATAATTTGACTCGATTTGTCTGCTATCTTTATTAATATTACGATAAAGTACTTGATTTTGATTTTTATTGTTTACTTCTTTTTGATAAAAGATCCCTTCAATATAATAATTATAATTGACTTCTTTTATATTTTTCTTCGCAATGTCAAATAGTTCATATTTTAATATGTATTTAGTACTTCCCATTATTAAATTATAATTTTCAGCAGTTGACGGTAATTGGCTTAGTCTCTTGATTAAAATATTGCCGTTTTCTAAAAAGTAAATACTTTCAACACTATCGTTATCTCTAATTTCATAGACATAATGCAGTTTTTCATTTTTATAAACAATAATTTCTCCTGAACTTAAACTTAAAATAATTCCGAAGTCGCCCGCTTCATGATCATATTCGATTTCAGCGAAATTTGGATCGGTTTCTTCAACAATTTTATAATCTTCAAACTGAATTTTTTCTTGTTTAATTACATTACCATATTCATCGTAACGAATAATTAATACATGGTCATCAAGGAAGTAATAATCACTAAGACCATTATTAGGTAAACGCCTTAATTCTTCACCTGTTTCAAGACTATTAATTGAATAGCCTTCAAAAGTTGTAATATAAAAATATTGATCCGTTTGATTAGCGCTATAGACATCATCAAGATTTTTTAACTTGAACTCTTGTTCTGTTAAAAAACTAAAAACACGTCCGTCGCTAAACAATATTGCGTTATTAGAGCTACCACTGGAAATAATCTGACGGTCTAAACTAGACTCTAATATAATCTCATGCTTTGCGTCAAATGTATATTCTAACATTGCTCTTTCGCTAATTGCATCTTCTAGATTAATGTTTTTAATCTTATCTTGATTAAAGACTTCTAAAGGGTTACAACCTACTAATAAAAATGTCGACAATAATAATATAAATAGTGCAGTAAATTTCTTCATCTTTTTTCTCTCTTTCCTTTGTAAAATGATAAATCATTAATAATGATAATACATAATAATAAAAAAATCAACCCTAAACCTATTTTTAGAGTTGATTAATAATATGTCATTTCATTTTTTGTATAAAATCGAATAAATACCGGGTTTACCGGTTTTTATTATACTACCATTTAGATGGTAATCTTGACTGGCAAATAAAACTTTACCGTTAATAAGATTAATCTTTTTGGGGTAATAATCGTTTTGTAAATAGTGAACAATTTTTTCGCTAGCGTTTTCTAAAGTATAAACAACATAACCATTCTTCTGTTCAACTAATTTTGATTTAGAATTGGAATTGGTATAAATTTTATGTTGCTTGCGAATTTGGATCAAATCTCTTAATTTTTCAACCGCGGCTAAATTCGGATTCCAACTTATTTGGTTAATTTCATCACTTGAACGATAAGAATTTTCAACACCTTTTTTAGTGCGATAAAATTCTTGTCCCGCATGGATAAAGGGAACACCTTGCGATATTATTACTAAGTGAGTGGCGAAATCTTGATAGTGCCATTTCATATATTCTTCTAAATTTGTTTTAAGGCTGATTTCATCATAAAAAGTATAGTTATCATGACACTCCACGTAATTAATTGATTGATGAGGGTAATCAAAAATGTTCAACGAGCCTAATAAGGATTGTTTTAATCCTTCAAAATTGTCGTTGTTACCCATGGCGTAACCTGGTTTATTAGTTCCCTTCATCACATTACGAAACTGATCGCTAAAGTGTGAATATGAAAGAAACTGTTTTTGATTACTCATATTAGCTCTTGTTTGGCGTTTCATCGTATTAGAAATATTCCAACCTTCACCATATAACATAATATTAGGGTTAATTTCTTTTAATCGGGCTTCAATAACATTCATCGTTTCAATATCCATTAATCCCATTAAATCAAAACGAAAACCATCAATTTGATAAGTTTTTGTTAGAAAAACTAAGCTATCAACAATTAAACGTCTAGCCATATACCTAAAACTAGCTACGTCATTTTGACAGCCACTAGAATTAGTTAAATTACCTTGTTCACTAAATTGATATAAGTAGTTTGGAATTAACTTATTAACTGCAAAGTTAGCCCAATCATAGACATGATTATAAACAACATCTAAATTTATTCCTAGGCCGAGTCTATGTGCACTATTAACGACTTTAATAAACTCGCTCATTCTAAGCATTGGTTGGTCGGGATTTTTTGAATACCATCCTTCTAAAATAAATAGTTGATGGGGATTATATCCCCAATTATATAAAGCTTCTTTATTATGGTCATCAACACCTGAAAAATCTGTAACAGGAAGTAGTTGAAGATGTGTTATACCTAAATTTTGAACATATTCTAAAACCGTTGATCCTAGTTGACCAGATTTTTCTGTTAAACCAGTAAATAATCCCGGGTTTTTAACGTCTAAGTTAATTGTCATATCTCGGATATGACCTTCATAAATAATTGCTTTTGTCTTATCACTCAATTTAACTGGTGATTTATTAACTCTTGGTAATTTTTTTAAATCGATTACAAAACTAGCTTCATTAGTGCCAGCTTTGGCATATGGATCTAAAACTTTTTCAAAAAAAGTCGTATGTCTTACTTCATAGTAATAAGGGGTTAAATGATAATTACCATCCACTCTTATATGCCAAACTTCACCTAGATTATTCATTTGATATTTAGTATCATCTAAAACTAGATTCATTTCTTTAGCAACTGGCGACCACACATAAAAATCACTATGTTCTAAGTGATAAATAGAACCAAGTGGTCCATCATATCGAAACTTGAGATCAAAAGCAGGTGTTTGCGTTACTAGGCCGGTTTCTAATGGCAAAGCGTAGTCATTAACATAAATTAAATAGTCTTTTTGTAAATCAAGATTATCATCAAGATGAAAATAGCTAATAAATTCATCTTGGCGTTGTAACACACCTTTAAACCCTTTAATACTTACTCGGTGAACATATTCTTTTGAGGTGATTTTAATTAAATTAAATTTTTCAATATATGCTTTCATCGGTTATTATCAACTGTAGTCTTAATTATAATTGGACCTTGGTCCAATTTAATCAATCCATCTTTTATTACTATATGAGTATTATCAATTAAATTTTGATAAACCCCATCTTTTAAATGTGCCTCTATCCTATTATCAGTTCCAACATCAAAATACCCAATAATTACTTCTCTTTGATTTTGGTATTTTAATACCGCCGCTTCGCTACGATTTAGAAAGTAGAGATTACCTGATGTAATTAAATCATCACGATGTATATCTGATAAAACTTTAATTAGTTTTGAGATATCTTCTCCAGTATCATAGTCAATCGGGTCATATTCAAATAAATCAGGTCGTTTTGTATTTAAAAACTCTTGTCCGGCATAGATAAAAGGCATTCCTCTTAAAAAAAAGTTTAAGGCTGTTAAATGAATAAGTTTATTTCGATTATCAAAATAACTACCAATTCTTTCTTGATCATGGTTTTCTAAATGTCTTAATTTAATGTAGTTTTTAGGATACATCGTTTCTTGACGATCTACTTCTAGCAACCATTTTTCTAAGGTGCCTTTTCCGTTTAGATAACCACGGAAATAATCATCAATATCGTAGTCATAACACGCATCAAAAACTTGATACATCTCTGCATCACTATGTGCTTCATAGCCTAAATCACGAATATATTTGATAAATCCTGGATGAACCGATTCAGTGAGCCAAAATAGATTTGGATTAATTTTATTAACAGCGGATTTGGCTTCTTTCCAAAAATCAAGCGGAATTAATGGCGCCACGTCACAGCGAAAACCATCAACGTAATGGGCCCAATATTTTAAAACCTCAATTAAATAATCCCAAACTTCACGATTAGAAAAATCAAAATCAGTAATATCTGACCAATCACCAACCCGATTTCGAAATGTTTTATCTTCATTTTGATAAAACCAATCGGGATGTTGTTGTGTTAGAATGGAATCTCTTGAGGTGTGGTTTATCACAATATCCATCATCACTAACATATCTTTATCATGAGCTTTTGAAACTAAGTTATTTAAATCTTCAAGGGTTCCATATTCGGGATCTATTGAATAATAATCATAAATTGAATAGGGACTACCTACATTACCTTTACGATCCTTTTTTCCAATAATATGGAAAGGTAGTAAATATAGTATATCCGTTCCCAATGCTTTTATCCGGTTTAAATCTTTAGTGACACCCAAAAAATCATTAGTGTCGGAATATTGTCGTGGAAAAACTTGATAAATCATTTTCTTTCGCCAATTTATATTAGTATTTTTTGCCATAAAAAATCACATCCTTATATACATGTATTATACATTATTATATGCTTTTTTTCCATTATTACAATTCCCAAATTAGGCAAAAAAATATCGCTAGACTGGCTCGCGATATTTATTATTTTATCCTTTAGTGGCCCCAGCCATAATACCTTCAATAAGATATTTTTGGAAAAACATATACAATAGCGTAATTGGTATCCCTACTATTAAAGCACCAGCTGCAAAAGCTGAATAATGAAGGGTATTAGGGTCGTTGATTAATTTAAATAATCCGACCGCCAATGTCCATTGCGTGGTAATGTCATGATCAATTGGGGCTCCAGCATGTGGAATGTTTAATAGGTAACCTGGTAGCATATAATCCATCCACGGTGCCATAAACATATTAACCGCAACAAATGTCAAAATTGGAATTGCTAATGGCATTATAATTCTGAAAAATATTTGCAATTTATTAGCGCCGTCAATCATTGCTGATTCGTCTAGATCTCTTGGAATTTGGTCTAAGAATCCTTTAATTAACCAAATGTTTCCTGGAATTCCGCCACCAATATATAAGATAGTCAAATAAATTGGTCGACCTAACATACCGAACTTCCAAAATAGAACATACATCGCAATTAGTCCCATAAATGACGGAAATGATTGTAAAACTAGAATTGTTAATAACCCAGCTTTTTTACCTTTAAAATTAAATCTAGCAAATACATAAGCAGCTCCGGTAATCAAAACGGTTCCTACTAACATATTGACCAAGGCAATACTGACAGTATTTAACCACCATTGTTTAAATTTAGTTTCTTGAAATAAATACTTAAAAGCATTGAAACTTGGGTTATCTGGCCAAATCTGGTTTGGTATATCAGTTTTCATATCAGAAAAAGCCATTCCAAATATATAAATAATTGGCACCAACACAATTACAGTAACCGCCACAATTTGGGCATAAATTATAAATTTAGCAGCAATCTCTTGTGGCCTGTAAACTTGTTTAAAACCTGACTTTGAGATGTTTCTTCGTTTTGTTTTGCGCCAAAAGTAAATAAATCCGCCAATAGGTATTAGAGCAATCAGTGAATAGCCAACGCCTTCATAACCCTTTTTAGAAGCGTAATCAGCCGTCGTGGCTTGCAGTACTAAAAGAATTACAACAGCGATAAAGATAATGATAATCGTTGCTCTTATTGAACTAGATTGTTCAAGCCTGTTATCACTTACCAACTGATCTCTAAATGTTT
>CAZRJV010000031.1:1431-3172 GCA_964600625.1 uncultured Acholeplasmataceae bacterium | reverse complement strand
ATTGAACTAGATTGTTCAAGCCTGTTATCACTTACCAACTGATCTCTAAATGTTTCTAATTGGTAAACATCATAATTATTACGGTTTACTTGCGCTAACAATTGACCTAATAATTGGCGATATTCAACAGTAACTTCTTCTTCTAAATTTGCTCTAACTTCAAATAGTTTAACCATGATATTGTCTTCGATTATCGATAACAATTGAGATGATATTTGCCTGTTTTCAGAAATTAAACGATCATTATTATTAGTCTTTGCTTCGGTGATCTTTCCAAGAATTGGATGAGTTGTAGTATCATTATGTTCAATTGAGATATCTAAAATATCATCAGCACTATCCAACACCTTTTTAATAGCTTCAAATCTAGCAAATTCTTGGTTAAACCAGTCAATGTTTTCATCAATTACTAATAAATTTGCAACCCCTTTGATTTCATCATAAACAGAATAAAATCTTTGATAATCTAATAAATTATCAGTAGTTGCTAAAATGTTAGGCAATAAGTCTTGTAAAGTTAAAACTCTTTCGAAATCAGAAATAATTGTTTCATTTTGAACTTTAATCTCCTCATTGATGACTAAATTATTAGCATTTTTGGCCATTTCAATCGTATCAAGATTATTATCAAATGACAATGATATAATTCTTAGTTGTGCATAGAACTCGTCTTTTAACAATCCTTGATAATTGTTTATTAAATGTAAGACATAAAATATGTTTTGCTCAGAAAGACTGCTATTTAAAGAATCTAGCGTTTGTGCAATATGTGCTTGGCCTAAATCAGGCAATAGATTAAACAGTCTAGTTTGATTCAAATTAAATAAAGTTCGAAGATTTTCCAAATCATTGTCATTTAAAATTGAGTTATTATAGTTTTTAGTGATAATGCTTTTCAATCCTTCTTGATTTAAATCATTGTTTTCTAAGTCTAAAACATCATCTAAGTATGACTTAATATTGTTTAAAATAATGTTTAGATTTGCTTTTAAAGATGGATAGTCTTCAATTTCTTCTACACTAATGACACTTGAATCATAATTAGCTGGTGTTTTTTCATCAATTGCCAATTGAACGCTATCACCAACTGGTAAGTAAGGTTTAATGTTACTCAATTTATTTTGATATGTGATGACATAAGGATTATCTTGAGGTAATGATAAAACTTTAGTTTCAACAAAATTGAATTTAGCGGTTGTTGGTAAACTTTCTAAATCTTTTACTAAGTCGTCAGTAAACCTTATTTCTTCTTGGACTAAGAAGCGTGAATTTAAAATTTGAAATTCAGGGTGTTCAGGATTAACAAGTTCAAGTGCTTCTTTGGCGATTTGATAGTTGTTATCATTATTTCTAGTTTCAAATAGTAACAATTTAGTATTTGCATCATTATAAAGGCTGTTTTCGATTGACTCATTTGAAATTAGGGTTACAACAAATTGTTTACTACTACTCTGATTTTCAATTTCAAAGTTAGCTGTCAATGTGACATCTAAATCATTTGGTGGTAAATTAACCTTACCGTCAACTGAAATATACTCAGGATGACTGGACTCCCATGTAATATCAACACCTTGGAAATTTTCATGAAGAATCAAATCACTTGTAACAAAATCCTTATTATCATTTCCTTGATACGATAAATTATATTGATTTTCGACACTTCTTAAAAAATAAGTAGCCTCAGATTGTTTAGTACAACCCGTTAATAACAAAGCAACAAATAAAACAATTACTAAAAGTA
>CAZRJV010000031.1:0-1331 GCA_964600625.1 uncultured Acholeplasmataceae bacterium | reverse complement strand
CCTCCAGTAATAAAGTATATTACTCCAAAGTTATTAAAGTTTCCGGAAAAAGTCATAATTAAAATCGGTGCCGTTGAATATAAAATTAATGGCATCGTAATAAATTTTAACTTTTGCCATTTAGTTGCCCCATCGATATCAGCGGCTTCATAAAGTGATTTGTCAATAGATGTCATAATACCGCTCATTAAAGCCATAAAATATGGGAACCCTAACCAAATATTAACAATAATTAAAACTATTTTAACGAAAGTCGGGTTAAACGGATTGGTAAACCACTGAATGTTATCTTTTCCAATATAGAAAAGACGTTCAACTCCTCTTAAAACACTAAAGTCTTGACCCAGCCACCCAAGTTTTATAAATAGGTCATAAAGTCCAACCGACCTAAATAGATTATTTATAAATCCAGTCTCACCAAACATAACTGAAAATACCATTTGACTAAGTAGTGCTGGCATTGCCCAAGGTAGAATTAAAATTGTGCGCCAAAACTTTTTAAATTGAACTCGTTCGCTATTTAAGATTAAAGCTTGGAATAAACCACCAAAGAAAACGGTTGCTGTTGAAAAGACGGCCCAAATAATTGTCCATCCTAAAACTCGCCAAAAAGCTCGGCCAAATGATGCTCCAAAACCGTCAGCAAAATTAAATAAAGCAAAGAAGTTTTGAAAACCAACATAATCAAAGGTATCAATCATCGATTGTTTTCCTGAGATTGAAGTAAAGGCTAATAAGAACCCAAACAATATTGGCATTATTGAGATAAATGCTAACACAAATAAAGCTGGTGAAAGGACAATATACTCAAAACTACTTTCATAAACATCTTTGAAATACTCAACGCCTTGGGCAACTTCCTCTTCTTTATATCTCGCTTCCGAGGTTCGATACGCGTCAACTACCGACCAAACTAGAAAGATTAGGAAAAACAATGATAATATTAATCCAATTAAACCTTCTAACAAGACGTGAGTAGAAACGTGTCCTAGAACCGGAACTGATTCTAACACTGTCACAAAACGGCTGCCGTTATGTAGCGTTAAAGCATCATTAAGAGCAGTATGACTTCTAAAGTCAATTTTCTTTGTTGTTCCCAAGGTAAAGACACCCCAATAACTTCTAACAAAGAAACCGGCTTTATCATAAAAGAAATTATTAAATCCAGTTTCAAAAGCTTCACGCTCACTTGGATTTAAAGCTAGATTAACCTTAATTACAAATCTAGTATAATCATCGGCAGAATAAGTGTTACCGATTTGATTATAATTGTTATACATTACTCTAACGAAGAATTTAGTAAAGGTAGTTCCTTCATACTGCCTTCTAAC
>CAZRJV010000030.1:13149-14938 GCA_964600625.1 uncultured Acholeplasmataceae bacterium | reverse complement strand
AAAAAGACTAATTAGACATAATTGCTTTAATTAGTCTTTTATTTTATGTTATACTATTAAAGAAGAAAGTAGGGATAAAATGTCGATCATTGAAAAATATAACTTATGGGTAAATGAACCCACAATGCCAAATTATTTACTAAATGAACTAAAAGAAATGTCTGAGGAAGCTAAAAAAGAAGCTTTTATCTCTGATTTAGAGTTTGGAACTGGTGGTTTGCGCGGAATTATTGGGGCTGGAACTAATCGTATGAACGTTTTTACTATTAGAAAAACAACTCAAGGTTATGCAAATTATTTAGCGAAAAATCCTAAGAATAAAGAAAAAGGAATTGCGATTGGCTATGACAACCGCCATTTTTCAAAAGAATTTGCCAAAGAAGTAGCGATGGTAATGGCTGCTAACGGTTTTAAGGTTTATTTGTTTAAGGAATTAAGACCAACTCCAATGTTATCGTTTGCGATTAGATATTACGGTTGTTCTGGTGGTGTCATGGTAACAGCTAGTCATAATCCTAAGGAATATAATGGTTATAAAGTTTATAACGCCTCCGGGTCACAATTAAACGTTAAAGAAGCTGATGAGGCAATTATTGAAGTTAATAAAATTACTAACTATTTTAATATTGAAACAGTTGATAGTAATTTAATTGTCGAGATTTTAGACGAAGTTGAAGCCGCTTACTTAGAAAAAGTTAAAGGCATTAAAATAAATGACACACCAAAGGGAGCCACGATTTTATATTCTCCGCTTCACGGAGTCGGTCAAAGTGTAATTCCCAGGTTCTTACAAGAAGAAGGATACAACTTATTAGAATATAATCCGCACTCGTCGATTGACCCAGATTTTACAAACGCAAAATCTTCTAATCCCGAAATGATTGAAGCGTGGGAAGGATTAGCACAAACCGGTTTAAAATATGATGCTGATGTGATTATATTAACTGATCCAGACGCTGATAGAACCGGAATCTCAGTTAAAGATGGAAATAATTATGTTTTATTAAACGGTAATCAAGGTGGAGCAATTACCTTATATTATTTGTTAAGTCAACGACAAGCTAAAGGAATTTTAAAACCAGGTGGTTATGTTTATTCAACAATTGTAACAACCGATTTAATTCTAGATATTGCAAGATCATTTGGTCAAAACGGGGTTGCCGTTTTAACTGGATTTAAATTTATTGGTGAGCAAGCATTATTAATTGAAGGTAAAGCTGAATTTCAGTTTGCTTGTGAAGAATCAATTGGCTCAATTATTTCTGACTTTGTCAGAGATAAAGATGCTGTTCAACAAGTTTATATGTATGCCGAAATTGCTGATTGGCTTAAATCACAAAATCGGACAATTATTGATTATTTACATGAAATATATGAAAAATACGGTTATTATCTCGAATATACCCATAATTTAGTGTTAAAAGGTTTAGAAGGACAAGCTAAAATTAAAGAAATTATGGATCACATTAGAAATAACCCCATCCAATTAGAAGGTTACAATCTAGTAAAATATGATGATGTATTAACCTCAACAACTTATTACCAAGACGGCTCAACTACTAAGATTGATTTAGATAAATCTAATGTGTTAAAATTCTATTTTGACAACGGAATGTGGGTTATTTTTAGACCTTCTGGTACCGAACCAAAACTAAAAATATATTTTAGTGTCAAAGGAACAACGCAAGCGGAATCTGAAGAAGAACTTAATAATGTTGTTAGAGAAATACTTACTTTAACTAATCAAATATAGGTGAATATCATGCAAAAATTAAGACGATTAAAATTA
>CAZRJV010000030.1:0-13049 GCA_964600625.1 uncultured Acholeplasmataceae bacterium | reverse complement strand
ACTTTTTAAAGATGGTAACTAGTAGTACCCGTAGTGCTGAATTCGGGAAATTAGAAACAATCTATCTAGACCTTGAGACTAATAATTTAGATAGTCAATCATATAAGTTATCTAACGACATTAAAACAATACATCCTTATCTACAAATTAAAAATATTCATAATGAATTAGCACAATTAAGAATGATTAAAGATGAAAGTGAAGTTGCCAATCTTAAAAAAGCGATTGCCATTACTAAAATAGGTCTTAATCATATTATGAAAAATTTAAAAGCGGGGATTTATGAATATCAAGTTCAAGCCGAATATGAATATATTCTTAATATGAATCAATCTAAACCTTCTTTTGATACGATCGCAGCTAGTGGTCATAACGCAACCGTTTTACACTACGTTAAAAATGATTCTATCTTACAAGATAACGATTTAATGCTTTTCGATTTAGGAGCGAATTATCAAAATTATGCATCAGATATTTCAAGAACTTATCCAGTAAGTGGCAAATTTAGTTCTCGTCAAAAAGAATTTTATCAAATTGTTTTAAAGGCCAATAAAGAATCGATAAAAATGTTAAAACCAGGTGTTACTTGGAAAGAGTATAATGATTTTGCTAAAAATATTTTAGCCGAAGGATTAATTAAATTAGGAGTTATTAGCGACCCTAACGATATCGGACAATATTATTATCATTCAATTGGCCATTTTCTTGGTCTCGATGTTCATGACGTTGGAAATTATCAAATGCCTTTACAACCAGGAATGATCGTAACAGTTGAACCAGGTTTATATATTAGTGAAGAAAATATCGGTATTCGCATTGAAGATGATATTTTAATAACTGAAGATGGGGCCATCAATTTATCTAAAGATATTATTAAAGAAATTGATGAAATCGAAGCTTTTATGAAATAAGTTTATAAACTAAATCCAAGAAACTCAATGAAAAACATTGAGTTTTTTTATGCTTATAATTAAATTAAAGTAAATTTAACAATTAAATGTAGTATAAAGCAGGAGGGATTAACATGAAAAAAATTATGATTGTATTTATTGTTTTTTTAGCAGCCATTAATATTAGTTATATGATTAAAGCCGATTTGATCGATAATTATCAAGAAATAACTTTAGAAAACCCTAAACATCGACTCTTAAGTCAATACAGCAACAAAGAATTAGAAAAATTATACCCCAAGGTTAACAAACGAATGTTTTTAGGATGGCGTACTTATGAAATTACTAAAAGTTCGAAAGCCAATTTTACTAAATCGACCTTATTGTCGATTAGGAATACTGGCACGACCCCAATTACTAAAGACCAAACAACTAAGGTTGAAAAGGTTCAAAAATATGCCGTTAACAGCTCTGGAGGCGTTGAATCTTCAGCAAGTGGAACAATCAAAGGTTTTAAGTTAGGGCTTAGTAATAAACTAAATATCAAAGCTGATGCCACAATAACTATTTCACAAGTAGAAACAATGTCTACTAAAATTATTATTGATCCAATGACGCAACTAGATGTCTATATAATGGGTAATGGTAGAATTACTAATGGTGTCGCTTCATATTATTTATTTTGGATAAGAACTAGAACGGGGGGTTATGAGTATATGAATATTACTAGTATTTTTTATCGAATGGAGAAAAAAAGAATATGACTCAACGGATTTTGTTTAGCATTTCTGGTCTTTTGATAATCGGAGCGATTATCGCAATTATCATTACTAATAAGCCCCAAGTGAGTGATAAATTAATTACTATAAATACCGAACACAATTATGTTTATACCGAATCGAAGTTAATAAGTTTTCGGATTTATTCAAATAAGTCAAAACATAAAATCCATTTTAAAGAAAATATCTCTTATGTTTATCTAGAAGATGAAAATAAATATAACCGATTTGAAATGTATTTACTAGCAATTAATTATTCCCATGAAGAGTCTTATTTAGGCGATCCATACTACGCTTATACATATACTTTTGAAATGCCAAAAGTTGAATCAAACCTTTACCTAGAAAATGCTAATCTAAGTATTACACTAGCAAATGGTGTTGATTATTTACTTCCTATTGGCGATTTCAACTTTTTATATTACCCTAACGTGGCAGAAGAAACATATTTAGACGTTAAATCCTTTTATGGTTTTAAAGCAGAAACTAGTGAGTTTTCTCGTTTAGATAAAATAATTCTTGTTTATGAAAAAAAACTAGACATTAAAATCGAAAATATTTATATAGATGGTCAAAACAAATTAGAATTTCACGATAAAGAAGGTCAAATAGAGATAATGATACCGTTTGAACTTAAACATTTAAGTCACGTACCGATAGTTATTGAAGTAATTGAAAACGGACTTCATCGTTATCAAGTTATTGATAACTTTCAGTATTTCAATGACTTTAATATCTTAGAAAATAGTGCGGATTTAGTCAATGTCATCCACGTTAATTAAATTAATTGAAGTTAGTAAAGATTATTTACCTAACTTGATATTTAATCTAGAAATTCAAAAATCATCTTTTTGGCTAATAACTGGTTCAAATGGTTCAGGGAAGACTACTTTATTGCGTTTAATCCTAGGTTTTTTAAAACCAGATCAAGGTCAAATCATTAAAAATAAACGACTTAAAATCGGATATTTACCTGAAAAGGCTTCACTACCCTATTTTATTAAAACGATTGATTACTTAACAATTATTGGTAATATGAAAAAACATCAACTTGATTTTACTTTGTTTTATAATCTGGCAATTCCGTTATCAAAAAAGATTGGTCATTTATCAAAAGGCAACTACCAAAAAGTAGCGCTCGCTTCAACATTATTAGGAGATAATGATATTGTTATTTTAGACGAACCTTTAACTGGTCTTGATAAAAAGACGATTAATGCTTTTAAAAAGATCATAAAAAAAGGTCAAGATCAAGGACTTTCATATATTGTTTCGACACATAATCCCAATGTCTTTTTAAAAATGGCCGATAATCATTTAGAACTATGATTAAGTATTTCTTTAATCATTTTTTCCATCTAAGGGTTAGAATAATAATTTTAATAGTTATATTCTTAATTACTGGTCTTGCTTTTGCTATGGCTAGTCCTTTTACTAATCAAGCTGAATTATATCTTGATTTTAAACAATACAATATTAATTATTACCATAAAATGTATCTAATTATAAAATATATCTTGATGTTTACTATTTCTTTGGTCTTAATTGATCATGATGCAATTTTTTTAAAGCCTTTAATTTCCTATTTTGGACGAACTAAAATAAGTGTTATTAAATTATTTTTTTATTGTTTTGTTTTACTTTGGTTGATAACGATTATTTTTGCAATTACGCTTTTAATACCGTTTTTATTTACCCCATACTTTGCTTTTGATAGTAATAATTTTATTGACTATTTAAAACTTATTCCAGATTCAATTATAATGTGTTTATTATTATTAATAATTGTTAGAGATAATCGTAAGTCTTTAGGATTTTTGTTATTAATTTTTATTGTTGTTATTACTTTTATTCAAGAAGATAGTAATTATTTTTGGATAATTTATTTATTGCCTTTATCAAATAGTTTAATTTATGAATCAACACTAGGACTATATTATTTGATTGGTTACATAGTTTTATTAATATGGTTTTATTCACTAGTATTTCATCGTGAAAATATTTAATAATTTGTATTCGTCTTTACATTTTGCGATAATCATTATAATATTTTAAAAGGAGGGATAAAATGATCAATTACCATCGTGAAAATAATATGTTTATCCAAGATGTCAGTTTAGTTGTCAAAGATATTGATACAATGCTTGACTTTTATCTAAATACTCTGGGATTTAGGTTTTTAAAACAAGAAGATGATGTTTATTACTTAGGAACATCAAAACAGGTTTTAATTAAGTTAATTTCTAATCCTAATGCCAGTTTAAGAAAAAGAACAACTGGATTATATCATTTTGCTATTTTATTACCAGACCGCGCTTCATTAGGTCAAATTCTTTACCATTTTCTAACTAATAGTATTCAAATTACCGGGGCTTCTGATCATGGAGTTAGTGAAGCTCTTTATTTAGATGATCCTGAAGGAAATGGGATTGAGATTTATCGCGATTTTCCTAGTGAAGATTGGCCAAGTCTTAATGGTGGAATTTCTATGTATACTGAAATGATGGATGCTTCCAGTGTTTTAGACTCAAGATTGTTAGAAGAATTTAGGGAATTACCTGAAGATACTATCATGGGACATATTCATTTACATGTTAGCGATTTAGACAAAGCCCGAAGTTTTTTTATTGAAAAACTTAGTTTTCAAAAAATACTTGACTACGGTGGTACCGCCTTATTTATTTCTGATGCTGGTTACCATCATCATATAGGTTTAAACGTTTGGCGAGGACAAAATATTGCAAATAAAGCTATTGATGCGATTGGTTTAGCCGGCTATAGTATCAATTTACCAAAAGACAAACTTGAAATTTTAAAAAACGTTGACCATACTAAAATTAATGAAAACACTTATCAAGTTATCGATATTAACGATTCAGTCATCACTTTTACCGTTAACTAGTTAAATGTGTTGACATCAAAAATGTAATGTTTTATAATACTAATTGTGAAAAGAAGAGGACCCTCTCACCTGATTGACGCTGTTAATAGGTATAAAAGTCACAAGATGTTTATAATACATTTAATTTCGACTTTTATTTGAGGGCAATTTATGCCCTTTTTATTTTCGATAAATTTCAAATAGGAGGAAGATAATATTAGAAGACCACAAAAAGGTAAGAGCTCAGAATTAGTTAATGAAGATATCCCTAAGGGTAATGTTTTATTAATTGATGCTGACGGTAACAATTTAGGAATCGTTAATCGTGATAAAGCTTTAGAAAAAGCTTATAATGACGGCTTAGATCTAGTTGTCGTAGCTGCTCAAAGCGACCCTTTAGTCGCTAAAATTATGGACTATTCAAAGTATCGATATGAACAACAAAAACGTTTGAAAGAAATGCGTAAAAATCAAATTGTTGTTAGTTTAAAAGAAATCAGATTAAGTCCAACTATCGATATTCATGATTTTAACACCAAATTAAAGCATGCAAAACGTTTTATTAGTGATGGTGACAAAGTGAAATTATCGATTAGATTTTACGGTCGTATGATGGCGCATACCGATATCGGAATGCAACAAATGGAAAAATTCATTGAAGAACTAGGTGATTTAGTTAACGTTGAATCAAAACCTAAAATGGAAGGCCGTAATATGACTGCAATTCTAGCACCAAACACACAAAAATAGAAAGAAGGAATAACTATGCCAAAGCAAAAAACCCATAGCGGTTTAAAGAAAAGAATTAAGATTACTGGTACTGGCAAATTAAGACGTAATCGCGCATACCGCGGACACTTATCAGCATCAAAATCACACAAACAAATTAGACAATTAAGAAAAGAAACAAGTGTACATAAAAGTGATGAGAAACGAATTAAAACACTTATTTCAAATATGAAGTAGGAGGACCTTAATATGCCTAGAGTAACAAATACAAAAGTAACAAGACAACGTCGTAAAAAAGTCTTAAAACAAGCCAAAGGATATTTTGGTTCAAAACGTACCTTATATCGTACCGCTAACGAACAAGTTATGCGTTCAATGAGATATCAATATCGTGACCGTAAACAAAGAAAACGTCAATTTAGAAAATTGTGGATTACAAGAATCAACGCTGCTGCTAAACTAAATAACATGAAATATTCACAATTGATCCATGGTTTAAAACTAGCTAACATTGATGTTAACCGCAAAATCTTAGCTGATTTAGCTATTCATGATGAAAAAGCTTTTACACAATTAGCCGAAATGGCTCAACAGGCCATCAACAACCCATCAGTCAGTAAAGAAGTTGAAGTTGTTAAAGAAGCCCCTAAATCAGTTGAAACACTTGATTTAAGCAGTTTAACAGTGGCTGAGTTAAGAGAACTTGCTAAAGAAAAAGAACTAACAGGTTATTCAACCCTAAAAAAAGCGGAATTAGTTGAATTAATTTCCAATCATAAAGCATAAATAGCAAAAAAATGTCGAGTAATTTCGACATTTTTTTATTATCATATAGATTAATTTTATATTTTTTTTATATCATCAATTGTCCGTTCATCGTCGTGTACGATTTTAGTCCATTTTAGATTAGGTTTTAAGATAACTCCAATTGCAAGGAAAATTGATATCATACTAAACCAAGGATAGGTAAAAATTGATAAAATCTTTTTGAATGTAGTTGTATGAATGCTTTTTCTTTCTCGTATTATTACTAAGGAAGCGTATAAAACATTAGTAACATACATTGTAGCCAGCGAGGTTAAAAAGACAATTAATAAGTCATACCAAAATTTGCCTGTCTGAATGGTAGAACTAAAAGCGGCAATAATGATCGGTAGTAAAAGAAATTTAATAAGTGAATAAAATGGCCACGGGAACAAATAGAAAAACATATCATATAATGTAAAACTAAGTCTTTTAATACTGTTAAAGATGATTTTGGGGAAATATTTAATAAAAACTACGAAACGCCCTTTTGTCCATCGAAGTCGTTGTCTATAGGCGGTAATAAAATCTTTTGGTTGTTCATCAAAGAAAACAGCATCTTCACAAAAACCGATTTTAATTCCTTTTGTTGAAAAATGCATAGTTAACTCGGTATCTTCGGTTAATGAATGAAAAGTCCAGCCATTTTCGATTAATTTCGACAAAATAACATAACCAGTACCAGCAATATGGGTGCCAATTTTTAGCTTTTGCCGTGGTCGATGTAGTGATAAAATACTGCGATAAAAATGAATTCCGTAAGCACTTGAAACCAAATTAGTATCAAAGTTTTTAACATTTCGGTAACCAGTTACAATATCTCCTTTTGCGACAAAAGCTTTATTCATTTCATAGACGAAATTTTTATCGACCAAATTGTCTGCATCAAAGAAGATATAGCCATCAAATGATAAAATGCCATAATCTTTTTTTATTTGTTCGAATAAATACTCAAGTGCCCAGCCTTTTCGCTTTTTTTCTTCATCGAATCTTTCATAGACGGTTGCTCCGTGGTGTGTGGCGACTTTGGCAGTATCATCACTACAATTATCAGCAACCACAAAAATTTCAAATAATTGTCTATCATAAGTTTGTTGGTTTAAACTATCAATTAGTTTACCGATTACTTTTTCTTCGTTACGGGCTGCTATTATGATTGCGTATTTTCGTTTTATCTCAGTTTCAGGATATATTTTTTCTTACTAAAAAAACCAATAATTAAATAAAATATTTGATATGAAGTTAATATTCCCAAAACGACTAATAAAGTATTGTTTGTTACATATTCTTTTAGTGATAAAAAAAATTCATTCACATAATTGTTTTCCTTTTGATGTAAATCATTTATTAATATTATACTACAATTATTATATATATGAATAAGAAGTATAAATAGAAAGCTAGATTATAATAAAAAACAAAAGCGGTATTTATTTATGTTTAAAAATGATATACTAAAAGTATGAAAAAAAGATTTTATATTGCTTTAGGCTTTTTTTTAATTCAAAGCATAACCTTATTAACTTTATCCCTAACTTTAGATCCTGGATTACGTCCTAGTTTTTTACTTGCATTTATTTTACTGACTTTATATCTTATTTTGTATTTTATTGGTGGTTTATCTAAATTGTTTGTTTACCTAATTTATGGCGCCGGAATCTTTTTGTTACTATACTTTTTTGCGGAATACCAATTTGCTTTAATTGTGATTGGTACGTTTGTTTTGTTATTAAATCCGTTGTCTTATTTTGAAAACCGATTAGCTAAATCAATCGACAATCCTGATCCAATCGAATTTCAAAAATTGGTTAAACAAAGTTATTTTCCTTACTATGACTACCGTGCCAAAATGAAAGAATATTATCATTTACCACAAACTAGAAAGTTTATTAATGAAAAACGCTATTATCGCCTAATTAATATTGCAACGTTTCTTTTAGCTGGTTTTGGTATCTTTTTATCGTTACTTGAGTTAAACCTAATGGCTGATGATTTGGCTCATTTTCGTCTTGAATCTGTTTTAGTTTTTTATGTTGTTATTATTATTTTTGTTTCAGCACTAATTTTATATAAAAAAGGTTTCAAATCAACTGTTCATTTTTTATCAGCTGTTATTATTTTACCGATGGCATTATTAGTGTTTATGACCGATTTAAGTATAGGCTGGCAAATATCAATTGCTAGTATTGCTGTTTTAGCAACTATTATCATTGTAATTTGGCAAACTCATAACTATTTTCAACGCGTTGCTTATCATGGTAGTACTTATATTAATAGTAACACTAACAACGAAGTTCATGCTAATGTCTTATATGAACCATATATTTTTAACGATTCATATATCCTCGTGGGAAAATATGAATTACCAATTGATATTGATACCTTTAATGAAAAGTTTAACAAACTTTTGGCATACGCTAATTACCGCTTATTTTTTATTTCCGCTTACGTTAACACTGGCTCATCAATTATTATCTATACCCAGTTTCATAAAAAGAGAACCAATGCGCCAGCGATGTTTTCCAATTTCTTAGAAAAAACCTATAAAACTAGTACTCGTTCTAATATTCAACTTGACCCAAGTCATGAGATTTATGAAAAATCGTTTTATCGAACTGATGACTATATCGTCGCAAGAGCTATTTCATTAGGTAAATTAATGAAAAAAATTGAAATCCAATCACCTATTATCATTAATATGTTCTTTTATTTTAATGATGTTAATAATCTAAAGGATTTTATCGAACTATATCAAGTTGATATTATTTCATTTGCTGAAAATGTAATTACCATCAAGGTTGAATTTGAAATTGTCAATGTCGAATACTTAATTGATTTAAAAGTACGAGAAATATTATTAAATGCTTTAATTAATGAAGGTAGTTATATTAGAATTACCGCTGCTTGGAAAAATGAAAATATAAATAAGTAAGTGAAAATTAGATTCATTTTCTTTGATATTGACTATTCATAAAAAACATGTTAATCTAAACTTAACTAGAGGCACTCGTCGAACCCAAATTACAAATTTAGGAACTTTCCATGATCTAGGCGTGTATTCTTTAACATTAAGAATCCCAATATTTCAATATGGCTAAGGTCCACCTTGAACATAAACCGTTCAACCACGCCTCTAGCTTTTTTTTATTTTATAACTTATTTATTGACTATTAAATCGCAATGATTTATACTACATCCATTAATTAGGAGGAGAAAAAAATGAATTGTCCAGTATGCGGAAATGTATTAATAGAAAATGCCAAAGAATGTGCAGTGTGTGGTAATGATGTTAGACAAATATCTCAAAAAGATAAGGTAAAAGTAAGCAGTTTTTTATCGGTTTCAAATCAGTTACTCTTGATTGGTGTTATTGCTTTAACGATATTAACACATACCTTAATTAACAATATTTTTGATTATCTAAATTTAATTGATATAGGACAATTCGGAGAAAATTCTTTGCGAGTAGCTGGTATATTTGGTTTAGTAGTTGGTATTCCAATGCTAATTGGTGTGTTTATTTTATTGGTTTTTCAAGTTTTGTTTACGGTTAAAAATAACCTTTCAAAGTTTAACAACTTTCGACAAAACTTGATCACAATCGGTTTTATTATGATTACTTTCATTTCATTATTTTCTTTAGTTATGATGATTTGGGTTGCAGCAATAATAAGAAGTTTTAATTATTTTTCAACTACTTTCATTTCCACCTACGGATTGTTAGCTATTTTCGTTTGGTTATTTTATATTGTAGAAAAACCAACTAATATTTTTTCTGTAAAATCGCAAACACCTATAGACGAAGTCCGGCCTAATTAAATTAAAAAAAGGGGTCTTCCCTTTTTTAATAACTTTTGGTAATAATATCAATTGAGATATTGGAGTTTTTATGAGAATAATTGGTGGTAAATATAAATCTAGAAAAATTAAATATTTAAAAAATGACGAGATAAGACCGACCTCTGACAATGTTAGAGAAGCGGTTTTTAATATGTTAGAAGATGTTAGTAACTTGAAGGTATTAGATCTTTTTGCCGGTAGCGGATCTTATGGAATAGAAGCTTTGTCAAGAGGAGCTAGTAGAATTCATTTCAACGATATTAATCGAAAGGCAGTAAGTATTATTACTGAAAATATTAGTTTACTTGCCGAAAATAAAAAAGTTATAATTACCAATTTAGATTATAATAAAGCCTTAAGTAAATATCTCAAGGAAGGTTTAAAATTTGATTTAATTTTTATTGATCCACCTTATTATCAAGGTATTTATGAACAAATATTAGATCTAATTTTACCATTTTTAAATACGGCTGGTAAAATTGTTGTTGAAGTAGATAAATCTTTAAAAATCGAAAATTTGGCTAAGTTTCAAATTACTAAAGATAAAACTTATGGTAAAAAAAGGATAATTATCATTAATAATTAATTAACTTGCAAATCTTGGATAGTTTAGATACAATTATAACAGTGAAAAGAGGTATTATTTATGGTAACAATGAAACTGTGGATGGTCATCGTATTTCCAATATTAATTTTAATTGTTGGGTTAGTCGTTGGATTTTTCCTAGCTCGTTGGTTCTTCAAACGTTACTTAGCAAAAAACCCACCAGTTAACGAACAAATGATCAGAGTTATGATGCAACAAATGGGGAGAACACCATCAGAGCGTCAAGTTCGTCAAGTAATGGCATCGATGAATCAGGCAAAAACTGAACCTGAAAAACCAACCAAACAACAAACTAAGAATAAGAAAAAGTAACTAAAGTACAACCAAACGGTTGTATTTTTTTCATAAAAAAAGCCTTGATTTCAAGGCTTTTGGTTTATTCTTCTTCTGGAAAATCGAATTTTGATTCCGTTCCTTTTTGGAGTTTGTCAATATTACTGCGGTGCCTTAAAAAGATTATTAAGACAAACAATACAACGCTAAATAATTCAACTGAATAGTTAGCCCAATTATACGGTGAATATTTAAAATAGAGCACCCCGTAATCTTCTTTTCCCATAAATAAATCATACACAAATAGGGTAATTAGAGCGGACCCTGCTCCTGATAAAGAGCCTAATGAAGCGTAACCAGTCATTTTTAAAGTAGCGTAGAATATAACAATTCCAAGCACTCCAATTACTGGGGCAATCCCAATTAGGGCACCTACTGAAGTAGCAACAGCTTTCCCCCCTTTAAACTTCACAAATATTGGAAAAACATGACCGATCACTGCGGCTAGCCCATATAATGCATAAATGGAAATATCTATGTTATCATTGATTTTAATAATTCCAACCATTTCGCCAAATGGAACTTGAAAGAAAATCAAAAGTCTAATAATTGTAATAATAAGTGCGCCTTTTAGGGCATCTAAAAAGAAACATAAGACTCCAAGCCAAATCCCTAACACTCTAGTTGTGTTAGTTGCTCCGGTGTTTTTACTACCGTGTTCCCTGATATCTATCTTTTTAAACACTTTACCAATAACTAATCCAAAAGGTATTGATCCTAAGATGTAGCTTAATATTAAAAGTATCACAATATAAACATACTGCATAACGTAATCCCCCTTAAGTTATTTAAATTATATCATATATTAAATATTTGTAGTTAATTAGTATTTTTGTTATAATTAATCTAGGTGATATGATGCAACATTATGATGAAACGTCAATCCAAATATTAGAAGGTTTAGAGGCGGTTAGAAAAAGGCCGGGTATGTATATCGGCTCAACGGATGGCCGCGGATTACACCATTTAGTATGGGAGATTCTTGATAACGCTATTGACGAAGTGTTATCGGGATTTGGTAAAGAAATTAACGTTACAATTAAAGAAGATAATTCAATTGAAATATCAGATGAAGGAAGAGGGATGCCTTATCGTAAGCATAACTCTGGAAGACCTACTACCGAAGTTATATTTACGACACTGCATTCAGGCGGTAAATTTAGTGACTCAGGTTATTCTGTTTCAGGAGGATTGCATGGAGTTGGCGGAGCTGTTGTTAATGCTTTAAGCCAATTTTTAGTCGTTACAGTTTATCGCGACGGTAAAATTTTTAGACAAAGTTTTGCTGATGGCGGATCAAAAATTGGCGATTTAGAAGAAGTCGGTCCTACTAAGAGAACTGGGACAACCGTTTGGTTCAAACCGGATCCAAAAATATTTTCGACAACTTTAATGAATTATGATGCTATTAAAGAACGCGTTCGTGAATCGGCATTTTTAATCAAAGGCTTAAAAATTAATTTATCTGATGAACGAAATAAACAAAAAGAAACATTTCAATACTTTGATGGTATTAAAGAATACATTACTTACTTAAATAAAAACCGTAAACCAGTTGATGAAGTTCATTTAATTCACGGTAAATATCAAGTAAATGGTCATAAATTTCCAATTGATGTTGAAGCGGCTTTTCAGTTTTCAGAGTCTTATAGTGAAGTTATTATTTCTTTTGTTAATAATGTTCGAACTAAGGATGGAGGAACTCACGAAGTTGGTTTTAAATCGGCTTTGACAAGGGCGATTAATGAATATGCTAGGAAATACAATTTGCTTAAAGAAAAAGATGAAAATCTTGATGGAATTGATATTCGTGAGGGAATTACGGTTGTTATAAGTTTAAGAGTTCCTGAAGACCTTTTGGAATTTGAAGGCCAAACTAAAAACAAACTTGGCTCACCTGATGCAAGGACGGCTGTTGAACAAATTATTTTTGAAAACATGATCAGCTTTTTAGAAGAAAACCTAAAAGTAGCTAATCATATCATTTCTCGTTCAATTAATGCTAAAAAGGCTCGTGAAGCGGCTAGAAAAGCTCGTGAAGCAGCTAGAAGTGGTAAAAAAGCGAAGAAAAATGAAGTTTCTTTATCTGGTAAACTCACCCCGGCTCAAAGTAAAGATAAGTCGATTTTAGAACTATTCTTAGTGGAGGGAGATTCAGCAGGTGGATCAGCAAAACAAGGAAGAAG
>CAZRJV010000029.1:0-15251 GCA_964600625.1 uncultured Acholeplasmataceae bacterium | reverse complement strand
GAATTAGATACTGTTATTAAATGGTTAAGTGGATATAGTGATGAGGATTTAAGTAATATATTAAGTAGTAGTATAACTGTAAAAGAATTCTTTGAAGGGTTTGTACAGTTAAATGAAAAATCGGGTTTAATTAAAGGAATGATTTGTGGAGTTAGAGTTGAAGATATTGAGGATCCTTTAGTTAAAAGGGTAAGAATGTTAGATAAGTTAGTTGATGATATTATTAAAGGTAAGAGTTTAGATAAGGTTATGTATAAGTGTTGAGATATTATTAAGTAATTAGAATTTATTGCAAATTAGTTAGATGATAGAGTTTAAACAATATATAATTTAGTAGGAATAGAGAGGTAATTAATATTACTTCTTTTTTTTAATCTGGAAAAAATAGGTATAGGAAATATTCATAACTCGTTAATTACCAAAACAAATGTAATATAATTATAAAGATATTAGATTGATAATATAAGTGTTTTGATAAAAGTGTTGTAATTAAATATACGATTTGATATAATTAACTATAAGTGTATAAAATATTTTTATGTATTGTTGATATTGGTACGAATCTGGTTGGAGGTTCCATTCAAGAACGCTAACTTTGATACAATGATTATTATGGTTCATACTATTAAATGAATTTTTTAAAATAAAAACAGGCAAAACAATGAAAATCTCAATTTTTTTGTTGCTAAATGATGATTGAAACCAATTTGGAATTATTAACATTTCACTTTTTAATGATTACTAGTCTTAAATTTCGATATTATATTATTGCTAGGATGATATAACAATATCAAGACTAGGATATAAAAGCGATAACACAAAGATATTAAGTGTATGGTTGTTCATAATAGATTGCCTAGAAATAATTACTGACTTTTTAACTTAAAAAATTATAAACTTGATTATACTTCAAAGAAAGATAATCTTATGGAGATCTAAACATATTAAATTAGGATGACTCATATGACTAAAATTAATCTGTTAAACTATAAACTTTCTATCGAGTGAATTTTGCTTGTTTTGTTGAACTTAATAAATAGATATTTAAAATAGAAGTGGGGAAAATAAATATGAATTCAAAAGTAATAGAAAAAGATAATCAATATTATGTATTACAAAATGAAAACGAAGTTTATTGCCCAGTGTGTGGCTCAAGAATGCTCTTACGAACTGCAAGAAAAGGAAGATATGCTGGAAGTACATTCTGGGGATGTGGAAAATACCCATTTTGCAAAACCATAGTAAATATCACTGATGACATGTCATATAATCCTTCATCTAAAAAAAATGAAGCTCAAAGTAATGATTTATATGTCAACCATTATCGTAGATTACATGCTCGTCCTTATAATGAAAATTTTGATGCAGTTTTTTTTCAATCTTGCGCGTTTCCTCAAAAAATATTCAAGGATCTTTTGAACAATAAGGTTCAACAAGATACACTAAAAATTTATAGCAAATTTAGAGTTGATTACTCTGGTGGTTTATCTTATCCAACAAATATACAAAAACAAATTTATTCTATTTGTTTAAGATTTCTCAATAGGGGTTCTATTACTACAAATTCTGTAAATGTTGAAACTTCACTCTTAAAAAAATTTAAAGCAAACAATGCTTTTTATAACTTTGATTGCTCGTTTCTAAATGATTATGTGGTTTATGAAAATCCAATTAACACGTTTGATAGCAATAATGAAAAAAGGTTTTTTGATTCAATTTTGCGAAAAGCATTTGGTGAAAATTGGGCAAGCATAGTTTTACCTCAAGTAAGTATTGAAAGTATTGTGGATGAATATGATAACGTCGAAAGAGTTGATTTTTTGGTTTTTGATGGAGTCAACAACTTTATTATTGAGTTAGATGGTGAAGAACATAGTAATCATATTAATAAAGATGAGTTAAGAGATTCAAAATTAACAAAAGCTGGTTATACTGTTATTAGGATACCAAACAAAGAAATTGATGACGTACAATATTGTTTGAATAAATATTTCCAAAGTGCAATTTGCTTTAAATATAAAGAAAAAACAGAGTTTGAGAAATATTTAATTGCTTCAAAAATGGTACATCAAATTCAAATAGCAGTTGTAAAAGGACTAGAATTAGGCTATTTAAATTTGAAAAGTATTTTAAACTTTCATATTTCTACCAAGGATTTTAGTGATGATGAACTTGATTTTATCTTTGATTTAGCACTAAAAGACTTGGGAGAGTTATATTCTAATTTTGCAAAAGTTTATGGAATTGATGAAAAGTATTCTCTTGTCTTTGATAAAAATTCTACAAATAACATTTGCTTTGGAAACACATTTAATACAAGCAATGAGATTATAATAAGGAATTTATTATTTAAAGATAATATTTTGTGTGAAATTGGGGCTTTTGTTAGTTTACAAATAAAGGAATATAGCGAAGAATTATTAAAATATTTCCTAACCTATCTATTTCGATTTAATTCTTTTCAAGAAGGACAATATGATGCTATTGTTCGATTACTTGAAAAGAAAGATTCAATAATTCTCTTGCCTACTGGAAGTGGAAAATCATTAATTTATCAATTGAGTTCATTGATTGTTCCAGGATTAACAATTGTCATTTCACCAATTATTTCACTAATGGAAGATCAAATCAACAATTTATTTTATTTTGGAATAGATAATGCTTTTACAATTAATTCGGCTAGGATAATGAGTAATTCTGGTTTAGATATTGGGGTAATAAGAAATAACAATTTTTCTCTTATTTACATATCACCCGAGAGACTTCAAATGATTAGTTTTAGAAACGCAATAAGTGAGATGTTAATAAGCAACACAATAAATACTGTTGCAATTGATGAAGCTCATTGTGTTTCTGAGTGGGGCCACGATTTTAGAACTTCTTATCTAAATATTGGAAAAAACGCAAGAGAACTTTTTAAAAAATATGGTGAAGTCCCAGTTGTTTTAGCATTAACCGGAACTGCTTCTACTTCAGTATTAAAAGATGTGCAAAGAGAATTACAAATAAAAGATTATTCAGCAATAATAACGCCTAAGACTTTCGATAGGCCTGAATTAAGTTTTGATATATTTGAATCTTCTAGTGATAATAAAATAAAGATATTGGAGACATTATTGAATAATGAGTTACCAAGTCGTTTCAATGTATCATTCAATAAATTTTCTTTAGTAAATGAAGATGACACGTATTGTGGTATTGTGTTTTGTCCCCACACAAATGGAGATTTTGGAGTTGTAGGAGTTGCAAACTACTTAACAAAAACAAGTTTTAAAGTTGGAAAATATTCGGGTTCCACTCCTAAAGGGTATAAAAGCGATTATGCATATGCTTTAGAAAAGAAAGAAACAACAGACAAATTTAAGACAAACAAATTAAATTTATTGGTCGCTACAAAAGCTTTTGGTATGGGAATTGATAAGGCTAACATTAGATATACGGTTCATTATGGAATTCCTGGGTCCATTGAGTCATTTTACCAAGAAGTTGGTAGGGCTGGTCGTGATAAAAAATACGCAAACTGCTCAATAATTTATTCAAATGATGATGTTCGAATAAACAACACTTTATTAGCAGCGAGCACACCACTTTCTTCCATTAGAAAAAGCATTGATGATCTATCAGTCGAGAACAAAGATGATATTAGTCGAATGTTGTATTTTCATACGAAGTCATTCTCTGGAATTGAAATTGAGTTAGAGCATATAAATAATGTATTAAAAAAGATATTTTTCGATGACAATAACCTAGCAAAAAGACAATTCAATATTGTGGCAAAAAATGAAGAGGAAAGAGTATCTCTTGAAAAAGCAATTCATAGGTTAGTTATTTTAGGAGTATTGGGTGATTATACAATAAACTTTGCTTCAAAAGAATTTGAAATGCGCTTGGGAGATGTTAATTTTGATTCGATTAAAAATAACTATGCTGAATATGTTAGGGGTTATAATGAGGGCAGAGTCAAAATTGAAAAAGAAAAATTGGATAAACACAAAAATGAGGTTCTTACTACATTTATTTTGAGTGCTTCTAAAATATTGATTGAATTTATTTATGATACTATCGAAAAAGGACGAAGAAGAGGATTAAGAGAAATAGTATCAATGTGTCAAGCTGCGATTGAATCAAATAATAGAAGCGAAGTAATAAGAAACCGCATTATTCGTTATTTTGAATCTACATATTCTGAGGAATTAAATGAAATATTAGAAAATGTGGATAATAGTTTTGAAAAGATAAGAATAATTTTTGATGGTGATGTAATTGAAGGAGAACAAATCGGTGGAATTAGATCAAGCAATGAAGCAAGTGGCTTGAGGGGTGAGGTTTCTAGAGCACTAGAAGCTACACCAGATCATCCTGGCCTATTGTTTTTGAGAGCTTTAGCTGAATGCTTTTCTAAAACTTATGACAAAGAAGCAATCATTAGCGATTATGTAGATGCAATTGAATTTGCACTTGAAAAATATGAGATTAATCAAGAAAGACTTAAAGGCTTTATAATTTATTCTTTAAACAAGATATTTAAACGAGATAATGAATTATTTTCTCAATTAATTTTGATGATTAAAGGCTATTTTGAAAACAATCAAATATTATATGAAATCATTTATTCAGATATTGTTGAAGAAGGAATGAGAGATATTCCAATTTTATTGATAGAAAATGATTTTATAAGTAGGGCAATAAATAAAATAAGAAGAATAAAGGGGAAATAAAAATGGATAAAGAAAAAGCAATTGAGTTATCAGTGAAAATTGAGGAAGCTCAAAAAAATTTGGATTTAATAAATGAGGAAGTACTATCATTTTCGAAGACGAATAAAGATTTTAATGATACTGTATTAAACTTCAAAGATTTTATTGATATGTGTAATGAAGAATTGTCCTTGATGAATAAGATAAAAGATGAAATTTATAAACTCTCTGTAGATAATGTGCTAAATGATTTTTATGAGAAGCTTTTAAAAATTGATGAAGTAAAAACTTCTTTTTTTGAAAATACGAATAATCTAATTGAAACAAATAAGGAGTTTTCTTCAAACATAAATAAGAAGACAGAGTCCGTTCAAGAAATTATTATTCAGGAGAGTAAAAAAAACAGGCAAACAATTTTTATTTTTTGTTCGATAAGTGTTGTTATCTCAATAATAGCTTTTATTATAGCAATTATTAAATAATTGTTTTTAGCAATTTACAAATCACATTGTAGCTTAAAAATGTAAGGTGAGATAGAAAAAATGAGTAATACATTTTATAGTATGTTAATTGTCATTCCTATACATATGGTTTATAAGGAGTTACTGAAAATTTAAATTCAATCAAAACAGATAACAATGTAAAAAGCACATTTTGATTCCGAAAGCCTAAGTGGTACGAGCTTGTTTTAAAGAGAATGAATTGTATTAAAATAATGAACCTGGCACATTTTGAATATTTATTTAAATGGTCATTTTATTATGGAAATTGTTATGGTACAAATCTGGTTGGAGGTACAATATAAGAACTAGAACTTTGATATGAAAAATATCAAAGTTTTTGTATTAAATAGGCTTGTTTTGGAGAAAAATAGGTTAAAATAAGAGAAAAAGTTCTAATATCAGTTAAAAGACGATTATTAGAGCTTTTTTTGCTTTTATTCATGTAGCACTATTTAATTATTGCTAGTATTTCTAAAAAATAGATCAACTTGTATTTATATGCAATTTTTGAGTTTTATTAAAAATACACTAGAATATCTTATTTTATGTGATATAATTAATATGTATTTATAAATATGTTATAATAGTGTTAATATGATGTTAAAAGGAGTATTCCATATGACATATGCGGAAAAAGTAAAGAAACTTAGAAATGTTATGTTGATATCTCAAGGAGAGCTTGCAGATATATTAAATATATCTGTAGTTACGGTTAATCGATAGGAGAATAATAGGTTTGAACCTACCATAAAGATTAAGAGAAAGTTACAAGTACTATTTAAAGATAATAATATAAAAACTGAGGGGGAAGAGAAATGATTACAGGCGATTTAAAAAGTAAAATTGATAATATTTGGGAGACGTTTTGGACAGGTGGATTAGCGAATCCCTTATCAGTGATTGAACAAGTTACCTATCTTTTGTTTATAAAACTACTTGATGACAATCAAATTAAGAAGGAACGTAATGCGCAGGTTTTAGGTGTCGAACCCAAAAATCTATTGTTTAAAGCTGGCAACTATATAGATGAGAAAGAAAATATTAATGAACCATATATTAATTTGAGATGGAGTCATTTTAAGAATTTTGAACCACAAGAATTATTTAATACAGTTAAAGATAAAGTATTTCCCTTCATCAAACAAATTAATAATGGTAAAGACACTGCTTTTTCAAGATACATGAAAGATGCTGTGTTTATGGTTCCAACACCAAGAGTATTACTAAAAGTAGTGGATGGATTAGATGCACTCGATTTAAACAATAAAGATATCATGGGCGATGTCTATGAATATTTACTTGCTAAAATAGCATCTAGTGGTACCAATGGTCAATTTAGAACACCAAGACACATCATTCGAATGATGGTTGAACTTATGAATCCTACATTAAATGATGTTATTGCAGATCCTGCAATGGGTAGTGCAGGTTTTATTGTTGAATCAGCAAGATACATTCATGAACACTATTCAAACGAGTTATTAAAAGCAGAAAATCAAGAAAAATATACGACTACCATGTTTAGTGGATACGATACAGATCAAACCATGCTTCGAATTGGTGCTATGAATATGATGCTTCATGGTGTCGATCAACCTGATATAAAATATCAAGATTCATTATCAGAAGAAAATACAGCAACAAATAAGTATTCTTTAATCTTAGCCAATCCACCTTTTAAAGGTAGCTTGGATTATGAAGCGGTGTCTAAAGATTTACTAGCCGTAACTAAGACAAAGAAGACAGAGTTATTGTTCTTAGCAGTGATGCTTAGAATGTTAAAGGTCGGAGGAAGAGCAGCTTCAATTGTTCCAGATGGTGTTCTATTTGGTTCGAGTAATGCACACAAAGACATTAGAAAAGAACTTGTAGACAATCAAAAACTTGTAGCTGTAATATCTATGCCTAGTGGTGTGTTTAAACCATATGCCGGAGTTTCTACGGCTATTATTATATTTACAAAAACTAATACAGGCGGAACAGATAAAGTATGGTTCTATAATATGGAAGCAGATGGATACACGCTAGATGATAAACGAAGTCCAATTAAAGATAATGATATAAATGACATTATTGATAGATTCCATCATTTAGATCAGGAAGCAAATCGAACAAAACTTGATAAATCATTCTTTGTTGACAAAAAAGACATTATTGCCAATGACTATGATTTGTCAATTAATAAATATTTAGAAACTGAATATGAAAAAATTGAGTATGATTCACCTTCAGTAATTATGGACAGAATCGACTCTTTAGATAGTGAGATTGAAAAACTTAAAAAAGAACTCAAATCACTACTAAATTTAGATTTGTAGAGATGAATGATATGAAAAAATGGAAAAAGATTTCGGATTATTTATTCTTCCAAGAAGGTCCAGGTGTTAGAAATCATCAATATACGTCGAATGGTGTTAAGCTACTGAATGTTGCTAATCTTGTTAATGGAATAGTTGATTTATCAACTTCCGAAAGATTTATTTCGAGTGATGAAGCATATGGAAAATACAAACATTTTTTGGCGGATGAAGGAGACTTAATAATCGCGAGTTCCGGTATAAAAGTTGACTATTTTGATAAAAAAATGGGTTTTATTAAAAAAGAGCATTTACCAATATGCATGAATACCAGCACAATTAGATTCAAATCAATTGATAAGAGTAAACTCGATATTAATTATTTCATGTTTTACCTAAAATCACAATCATTTAAAAATCAGCTTTCAAAGCAGATAACTGGATCAGCACAACTAAACTTTGGACCCTCCCATCTTAAAAAAATGGAGTTTCCAATAGTTGATATAGAGGAGCAATCTTCAATTAACTCAGTTTTAGGCAACATTCAAAGCCAAATCAGATTTAAGGAAGAACAATTAACTGAATATGATCAGCTTATCAAATCCCGATTTGTTGAGATGTTTGAATCGTTTGAAAAAACTGATTTAAGTAATATTGCTGAAATAATCATGGGACAGTCTCCTGATTCTGCATATTATAATGAAAATGGCTTTGGATTACCTTTTTTTCAAGGTAAAGCAGACTTTGGTGCTAAATACACTAGTGTGTCCTATTGGACCACCAAACCATCTAAGACAGCGAAAAAAGGGAATGTTCTTATGTCAGTAAGAGCACCTGTCGGTCCTGTTAACATCTCAAGTGTAGACTGCTGTATAGGAAGAGGTCTTTGTTCAATTAATGCGATTCCAAATAAGACTAATAACGAATTTTTGTATAATGCTTTAATTGCAATTCAAGATCAAATTACAGCAATGGGAACTGGAAGTACATTTAAAGCAATAAACAAGAGTGATGTTTATGCTATTCAACTACCACTAGCACCAATTTCACTTCAAAATGAGTTTGCTAATTTTGTTGAACAAGTCGACAAATTGGAAGTTATAGAATAACATATATGAGTAGTAATGTTGAAAATAGAATTCCAAGTATAATAAAAATTAACCAAACATCTTTGTTATAATAACTTTTATCATCTCTATGTATAAATGAATACCACTTTCTATTTATACTCCATAATCCATTAAATAAAAACATAGCGGCTATTGGAATTGATACATATAATATTTCTTCATAAATAAATTTAATCAAAATAATTGAAGTAACAATGAATGTATTAATTATTATGTAGATAGCCCTGTTCTTTTTTGGAGAAATAAATTTATAATCTTTCACAAATCCTCCTATACATTTTAATATTGGTGGTTAAGCACATAAAACTTTATTTAAATCATTAAGTATCACTTACATTTATCTTTACATAAAAGATTATCTATTTAAATACATAATATATGATCTTAAACTAATTCAACAACTCTACAAATTGAAATTTGCGGATCAGCTGATGAAATAAAAAAAAGATTTAATAAAGTAAAAAACCAATTGATAATTGATAAGGATGTGGCTTTATGAATTTTGAGTATTTAAAGAATCTAGAATTATTAAAGGACTTATATGTTTTCTGTAAAGATGCAGAAGCATTTGTTTTGTCACGTCCTGATTTGAGTGCTGGTCAATCAAGAAAAGCACTAGAATATTTGGTAAAACTAATATACCAATTAAGAAATGATAACATCCCACAAAGAAATTCTTTATTTGAACTCGTTTCCTCTGAAGACTTTACGAGTTTTATTAATGATGCTTCAATGATTAATGCACTTCATTATATAAGAAAAGTAGGAAATATAGCGATTCACAATGATGAAGTCAGTCAAAAAGAAGCTCTAGTATCATTAAAACAACTACATATATTTACAGGGGAATTATTAGTTAAACTTGATTTGATTAAGTCATATCCTTTATTTGATGAAGCACTACTTGTTAAAACAACAGAGAGAATTCCAAATGATCAAAATCTAGATGTAAATATAAAATTAGTAAACCTTTTAAAGCAAAAAATAGATAGTCAAACCACGCTTGGCGTTGGTATCAATATTAGTGAAGCTGAAACACGTAAGTTATATATTGATTTATATCTAAGAGAGTCGGGTTGGAAAGTACCTGATAAAGATAATGTCAAACTTCCTGAAAAAGCATGTATCGAGATTAAAGTTCAAGGCATGCCCAACAATCAAGGCATCGGATTTGTCGATTATGTTTTATATGGAAGTAATGGTAAACCACTTGCAATTGTAGAAGCTAAGAAAACAAGTGTCTCACCCATCAAAGGAAAAGAACAAGCGCTACTCTATGCAAAATGCTTACAACAAGAGTATGGATATCTTCCTATCGTCTATTATACAAATGGCTATCAGATATGGATTATTGATCAACTTGGATATCCAGCTAGACAAGTCTTTGGCTTTCATAATATCAAAGAGCTTGAATACTTGATGAAGTTGCGCCAAAGAGGTTCTATTTATGATCTAACAATTAATGAATCAATTACCGATAGACCATATCAAAAAATGGCGATTACTAATGTTGCTGAATCATTTAATCAAAACAGACGTAAATCATTACTTGTTATGGCTACAGGTACCGGAAAAACAAGAGTAGCAATATCACTCGTTGAACTACTTACGAGAAATCGATGGGTTAAAAATGTTCTTTTTTTAGCTGATAGAACTGCACTAGTTACTCAAGCTAAAAGAAACTTCAACAAGCTATTACCTAACTACACCATTTCTGTTTTATCTGATAAAGATAAAGAACCAGACTTGAATGCTCGTTTGGTCTTCTCAACATATCAAACTATGATTAATTTAATCGATGGTGATGATAGAACATTTGGTATTGGCCGATTTGATTTAATTATAATCGATGAAGCACATCGCTCCATCTTCAATAAATACAAAGCAATTTTCACTTACTTCGATTCTCTACTTGTAGGCTTGACTGCAACACCAAGAGATGAGATTGAACGTTCAACCTATTCAACTTTTGATTTAGAAGAAGGATTACCTACTTTTCATTATGAGATGGAAGAAGCAGTAAGAGATCATTATTTAGTTGGTTATACTGTCTTAGATAGAACGACTAAATTCTTAAAACAAGGTGTCAAATATAGAGAATTATCAAAAGAAGAAAAAGAGGAATATGAGAAAACCTTCCTTACCCCTGAAGGTGATTTACCAACTGAATTAAGTGGATCAGAGTTTTTTAAGAAGATCTACAATGATAATACTGTTGATTTAGTTATACAAACGCTAATGAATGAAGGTTTAAAAGTTAATAGTGGAGATTTAATTGGTAAAACAATCATTTTTGCTTTTAATCATATCCATGCTGAACTCATTGTAAAAAGATTTGAAAAACTATATCCAGAACTAGGTCCAGAGTATTGTAAATTAGTAGATAATTATGTGACCTATGCTCAGAATATTATAGATACCTTTAGTGTTAGAGATAAGTTACCACAAATTGCTGTATCTGTAGATATGCTTGATACAGGTATTGATGTACCAGATGTATTGAACTTGGTATTCTTTAAACGAATTTATTCAAAAATCAAATTTGTTCAAATGATTGGTAGAGGCACACGAAAATCAGAAGATATATTTGGCCTCTTTAAACACAAGAATCAATTTTATATTTTTGACTTTTGTGATAATTTTAGTTTCTTTGAAATGAATCCTGAAGGTAGACAAGTGAATCAGGGATACTCAATGACACAAAAAGTCTTTCAGATGAAACTTGATTTACTATTTGAACTTCAAAAACAACAACATCAAACAAATGAGTTTCATAAAACATATAATGAGAGTATAAGAAATGATCTTTATCAAACCATTAGAAACTTTAATCGAGATAGAATTCTAGTGAGAGAAAATATGGCAATAGTAGATAAGTATTCCATTGAAAGTAAATGGACTTATCTATCCAAATTTGATATACAAGAAATCAAAAACAATCTAACATTATTGGTTGATAGTGATAAAGATATAGAATCAGCAAAAGCATTTGATTTAAAAGTATTTTATATTATGCTTTCTCTAGTTTCAGATGATGTTGTTGCTAAAAGAGCAATAGAACAAGTTGTTCGCATTTCTCAAATACTTCTTGAAAGATTAAGTATCCCTCAAGTTGCAGAGAAGAAAGAATTGTTACTTGAAGTTATAACTCAAACTTACTGGAACAATATCAATGTAGAAAAACTTGAACATTTAAGAAATGAATTAAGATATTTGATTCAATATATAACAGATGAAGTTGGTATTTATTCAACAGATTTTAAAGATGAATTAATTGATCAAGGTACTAAAGACATCAATATTATTGATTTCAAAACTTATGAAGAAAAAGTGATTGATTATCTTTTATCCAATGAAGTAAATGAAACGATTCTAAAAATCAAGATGTTAGACAAAATAACTGCAGAAGATCTAAAAGAACTTGAACGCATCTTGTGGCAAGAACTGGGTAGTAAAGATGACTATTTTAATGTGACTAAAGAAGAAAATCTTGCGGTTTTTATTCGCAGTATTGTAGGAATTGAACAAGAAGCGATTAATCAAAAATTTGCTGAATATCTTAATACCAATATTTTATCTTCAAAACAACAAGAATTTGTGAAAAGCATCATTAGTTATGTTCAACAAAACGGTGACATTACTAAACAAGATTTAGTTGATAAGTCACCATTCAGTGATTTTGATGTTGTTGGACTATTCAATGACAAAATTGATGTTTTGATAAAAGTTATCAACAATCTACACGAGAGCATATTAGTTTCATAAATGTATTTTGACTGACTAATAATAAAAAAAATGTTTGAAACTTTAAATGTGTAATATATATTTTTTTAAATTAATTAGGTTGCATAATATGAGTTTAAAAAACCCTAATAATTTGATGTATTTAAACTCATTCACTACATTATGCAACATATCCATAAATAGGGGAACGAATATGAACGTTTTAAGCAGATATTATCTTAGAAAATCAGAAAACTAATTACTGGATAGAGTTTTGGAAGTAATTAGTGCAAGCGAATTAAATCCTCAATTAAATCAAAAATTTCTTGCATGTATTGAAAATCCCGAAAAAAGTGCCCTTTTCGAAGTAGATTACGTAAAACAAAAAAGGGACAAATATAAATCAATTAATCCTAATGCCATTAGTTATATTGAATTGCTTATCTCGCTTAATGAAGTGTACTCGATTTCAGTAAGACTTCCTACTTGAACTTAATAATTGAGGAATTACTGAAAAAAAGGATATTAATTTATGATCTTCGTGAAATGTCTAAAGTGTATTTAATACAAAAAAATTTAATTCGATATTTTGGAAGTTTTCAATTATTAAAAGGATATGCTCTTGGTTTCTCTGAAATTACGAAAGTATATAGTAATTCGATTTTTGTCATGCAAAGCAGATTAATATATTCTAATAAAATATCAGTAGGAACTGGGTTTCTTTATAGATTACCCAGTAGGGATGATACAAAAACAATACAATTAAATATAACGAATAAACATGTCGTAACTGAGAATGAGAATCTTGAAATATTTGATAAAAACAATTCATCTTTAGTATACAAGTCTTTGATATTTAGTGAAAAATTTGATATTGCTGCTGTTTTATCAGAGGAAAACAATTTATCTTTTAGAGAGTCCCTAGATTTTTCTGTTGGTTTAGATGACGTTACCGATGAGATAATAACAATGGGATATCCTCCAGTACCGCATTCAACACAAGCTGATTTGTTAATACATAAAGGTGAAATAAATTCAATTGTCTATTTGTGGTCAGCAAGGCACAAAATGATTGTCTTTTCCGCCAAAACATTTCCTGGGAATAGCGGAGGACCAATTATTAATGAACTGGGAAAAGTAGTGGGTATTGTGACTCAATCTTGTGAATATAAATATATTGAAAATGAAGAAACTAAAATTTTTGTTGAATATTATATGGGTATATTAGCAAGTGATATTATTGAATTTATTGATTGTGAGGTAATACCAAAATTGAAGTAATGATTAGTTCAATTTTATGTGTCATTTATGAATACGTATAGATTTAAATGAATAATATTTGTTAGGGAGTGTAAAATCTCCTAATGGAAATGGAGTTTAAGCAAATGAATGATCCAATAAAGCACCACTTTATACCTCAGTTTATATTGAAAAACTTTACTCATCATAATGAACAAATTTATTATTGGAGTAAAAAAACTTCAAAAATTGAAGTAAGAAACACAAGATCTGTGTATATGGTTAAAAATTTGTATAGGGATGAAAAAAATCATCCAACTGATCCAGCCATAATTGAAAAAAAATTTGCTAAATTGGAATCAGTAATTGCAATTTTATTTCATGAGAAAATCATTGGAAAGGAACCCATAGTTTTAAGTCGTCATGAAAATGAGAAGTTACGAAAATTTTTGTTTTTGTTATCATTTAGATCTTCAGCTAGAAAGCAACAATATATTGATGCAAATTTTGACGAAACAACTAAATCGAGTTTAGCAAAGTATGTGAAAAATGAAGATTATGTAGATTTGTGGCTTAGAGAGATAGATACGATATTAGATACAGAAAATTACCATGAAATCCAAAATAGCAAGAATGTAAGCTGGGAAATAAGAACGGATTTTCGGACACATTTATCTAGCTATTATATGACATTTGTAACACCAAGAGGACAAGATTTTCTTCTGTGTGATATTTATCCAACAGCAGAAATTTATCCTTTAGGATTAAATGGAGCAAATCTATACGCACATTTCATATTTCCAATTTCTCCGAATCTGTTGCTTTTACTTAACCATATTGCATTTAAACCGGGGAGCAATGTTGATTTACCAATAACTAATAATATGGTAACTCTATCAATGATTAAAGGAAACTCAGTAAAACCACCTAAAGCAATATATATTGATTCACGCGCGTACAACAAGGAAGATATTTACACATATAAAATCAATAAAATATATAAAAATGAGGTAGAATATATTAATATGTTAATGTTGAATGAAGTGAATAACGGATTTTCGTTTACTGATATTCATAGAATCAAAGACTCAATAAAAAAATATCAAGAAGATGATGAAACAAGAGCATATAATAAAAATGACTATTCTAGTTTAATTAGAGCGATATCAGATTTAAGCGATTGAATTCTGATTTAATGATGCATTGAATTAATTATTATGTTGCATAATAGAATTAAAAGGTATATGATTCCACCAGTAGATAGTACTGGCGGGAATTTTAATGTTATATCATGTAAATATTCTTGATAAAGAAATTTACCAAGTTATTACATAAAATTTTATACAGTATTAGGTTTCAATTTAGTTTTTGTTAAAAACTATTGTGAACTGTTATAAGTCAATAATAATCTATCCAAAAAATATAATGTTAATATAACCAAAATGAGAACTAGACATCTATAAGTTTTGGCTTCAAAACTGAGTGCTGACTTAAATGCGTTTTTTCCTTTTAAATGAGTATAAGTAAATAGCTTGTTATAAACGATGGTAATTTAAACTAAGAAATTAAATCGTAAAGACATAATTGAATAATAGGAGTTATTAAAAGTGGTTCTCTAAGATAGTTTATGGTTTTATGGTCAAAAACAATGATTTTTAAGAC
>CAZRJV010000028.1:13857-15333 GCA_964600625.1 uncultured Acholeplasmataceae bacterium | reverse complement strand
CCAACCAACTTGAATTTGATTATTTTTATAATCAATCAAGTCGGTTTACCAAAAGTCGAATTAATATTGCTAAATTTGATAATACTTCTTTTACCAATGAAGAAATAAATATATTTAAGAATAATAAAGAAGTTATTAATGTTAATGAAAATAGTTTAGTGTTTTTAGACCAAGTTAGTAACTTAATTATTTCGAATCATGATGAACGTTCCAACCGTAAAGCAATCGTTGGTGTCGGAGAATCAAGCTTGTTTGACCGTAGTATCGGAGGGGAACAGTCACTATTATGGCGGGGAAGATTACCTGAAAGTAGTGATGAGATTATATTATCTAGAAATTATTATAATGATTTTGGTCTTGACGAAGAACTACGACTACAAGTTCTTATTAGAAGATCGTCGTATCAAGATTTAGAAGAAAGTTTAACTGTCGTCGGTTATGCTGAAGATAGTGATAACTCAATTTATTTTCATCCTGATTTTGGAAAAATAAATGAAGCTGGTCGTAAAATATATGTTGAAAGTGTCATCAGCACCCTACAAGCTAAATTTGGTGATGCAACTTTCAATGTTGAAACGTATTTTGATCCAACACTTGATATTAACACAATAAAACTGCGGCCAATTGGTGATAATTTTAGTGATAATATTATTATATACAATGACTATGAAACCTATTTAGAATTATCAACTCCTGAGTTAAAATTTGATACTGTTACTTTAGATTTTCCGTATAGTGCTATTGGTATTTCATATCAATTAGCAGAAGAAATCGTGAGAAATTTCGATTTAAGACCATATGAAATCTCTTTAACTGTTAAAGATCAAATTGAAGGCAATAATCTTATAAACCGACTTGATAATAATCTTTATCAAATAAAAACTTTTTATATTGAAGAAAATGTAGGCATCGATTTAGTAAGGCAAATTTTTGCCATTATCGGAGCGATTAGTTTATTTTTTAACATTCTATTTTTATATGCTATCTTAGGATTGGTAATTAGAAATAGTATGCAAGCTCGGAAAAAGGATTTTGCTATTTTCAGATCAATTGGCGCCAATCAAAAAGTGATTGGCTCATTAGTTATTTTACAACAACTAATCGTTAGTATTTTAGCTTTTATTGGGTTATTAATAATAGTTTCACTACTATATTTTTTCTTGCCTACTAAATACTTTGATTTCAGATTAATTAGATGGTATCATTTGGTAATTTTATTTGCTGCTTTTATGTCGTTTTCTACTTGGTTAGGGTCGAGATTCAATCGTAAAATATTTAAAATTACGGTGATTAGGAATCTATCGCTTGAGGAGGAAATTTAAGATGATATCAGTTAAACATTTGACAAAGAAGTTTAATAAAAATAAATCGAATGAAGTTGTTGCTGTTAATAATGTATCAATCGAATTTCCACAAACTGGTATTGTTTGCTTATTTGGTCATTCCGGAAGTGGAAAAACAACGATTCTAAATATC
>CAZRJV010000028.1:0-13847 GCA_964600625.1 uncultured Acholeplasmataceae bacterium | reverse complement strand
ATGACCAAACAGTTGTTAACTACGATTTAATTCGTAGTAAAAGAATTGGATATGTCTTTCAAAATTATAATCTTTTTAATAATTTATCAGTTTTTGATAATGTTTCATTTGTATTAAAAATGTTAGGTATTAATGATGATAACTACATTAAAAAGCAAGTTGATTATAGTTTAGGTTTAGTTAATATGTTGCCGTTTGCACGTAAAAAAGCTAATGAATTATCAGGAGGACAACAACAAAGAGTTGCCATTGCTAGAGCTTTAGTAAAAAATCCTGATTTTATTATCGCTGATGAGCCAACCGGTAATATTGATTCGAAAAATAAAATCGAAATTATGAATATTTTACAAGAAATTTCTAAACATAAGCTAATCATTTTAGTAACTCATGAAGAAAACATAGCTAGTTTTTACGCTGATCGAATTATTACTTTAAAAGACGGGAAAATTATTAGTGATGCTTTAAATGAAAAAGGGGTAAGTGGTCAATTTAGGGAAGAAAATAAAATATATTTATCTGATTTATTAATTAAAAAAGAATTAAATGAAGATAATGTAAAAATCCAATATCACGGGGAAGAAGGTAAAGAAATTGGTGTCAGACTAATTTATCAATTAGGAACCTTATATATTGAAACTGATGAAAATATCCGGATTGATCTAATTGATAAAAACACCCGTGTAAAAGTCTATGATCAACGATTGAATCAAGGCATTAATGACCAGTCCCAGACTAATTTTCAATACGAAAACCTTCAAATTGATGAAGAGCAATTAGAAAAAAGAAAACTCTTTAATCTTGTTACTAGCGTTAAGGTATCTGTTTCCAAAATTTTCAATCAAAATATTAGGGGTAAATTATTAATTGCCGCTTTAATTTTAGCGGGTTTATTAATCGCTGTTGGTGCGACTAGTATTGGAACTGCTCTTGGCGATAATATTGATACATCTTTAATGCCAGATAGTAATTTTTATCAAGTGATTACTAATGAATCTGGTGGAATAGTTCTTGAAAATGATGATGACTTATACCAATATGGTCAACATTTGCCGCAAATTCATATTAAGTTAGATCCAGTTGGGTTTAATAAACAAAATATTTATGAAACTTATGCAAGTTTAGCAGTAACTGAAGAACTACTTGATAGTGAAATAAGCGGAAACAGACCAGTAAATAATCATCAAATAATTATTTCTAAAACAATCGCCAAACAATTAACTAGTCCTAATGGTAAATATGGTTTTTGGAACTATGATAGTCTCATTGGCAAAAAAATAACGATTTTTCAAAAACTTGATTTAACGATTTCTGGCATTGCTAATCGCGACGGAATTACTATTTTTGCTAATAAAAATGCCGCAAGACTTTGGGGATTTGTAGATTCAATTAGGTATCAGTTCATGCATGAAACATGGTCATTAGAAGATACATCACCAAATATTATCACGGGAAGATTACCTACTGAGCATTTTGAAGATGATGTAATAGAAGTTGTAATTACTAAAAACTACTATGATTTTCTAGAAGTTGGAGATAGTTTTGAAGAATTTTACTTACCAAACAAGTATTCACCAATTGCTAATGATTTAAATTTTATTTTAAGAGGCGAAATCGTTATTTCTGATGATGGTATCAATAATGAAGACTTTGTTAGATTTAAAATGCTAGTTGTTGGCATTGCTGACAATGTATCAGCTCAGTCAAATATCGCCTTTTCTCGCTCCAAAGATCTATTAGACCTTAATGAAAAGGTGCTGAAATTAAGTCAAACATATTATGTATACACTAGTAGCTTAGAAGTGGCAAGCCGATTGTCAGATAAATATTTAACGACCAACTATCTTGATCACTTAATTCAACAAGAACGTAATAATCAACAAAATAATTTATTAAGTGTTTTTATCTTTAGTGGAGTTTTAATAACTTTATCAGCCGTTGGCTATTATTTTATTGCCAAATCAGAATTGATGAAACAAATATATCAGATTAATGTTTATCGCTCGCTAGGGGTTAGAAAAAGTGAAATTATTAAAGTCTTTTTTATCGATTCATTTGTTTTAACTACCCTATCATCTTTAATTGGTTATTTGCTTTATGTAATCGGTTATTTATATTTATCAGCTGGTATTTTTGGAACGGTCGGTATTATGATAACTCATTGGCCAAGTTTGATTATCGGCTTAATAGTGATGTATTTGGTTAATGTTGTGTTTGGGGTGTTGCCGGTGATATCGTTATTAAGAAAAACTCCTGCCGATATTATGAGAACATACGACTTATAAAATAAGGAAAAAAGAAAAGGAATCCTGGTGGTTAGGGGCACTAGGATTCCTTTTACTCATATAAGATAGAAAAAGAGGAAAAAAATAAAGTTGATATCTCGTAAAAATAACGAGATACAAACAATAATGTTGCTAATAATATCTTAAGTGGTAAAAGAAAGAGAAAAGATAATATTAACAATGTTCATATCTTATACAGGTATTTTATCATCTGGAAATAGTGATTTCAATCAATAAAAAGTTGTGTTTTTTGATGTTAAAGACAAATCATCAACAAAATAAAAATAAACGGCTTAATAATCAAATGATACAAAGAAGTAAAAGAGATTCAAATGATGTTTGAAAATAAATAAGACAAGTATTTATTTTATTATATTAAATTATAAATATCGTAAAAATCACATAACTAAAATTAGATTAATTTAAAGTAGGATTTAAATGTCATAAATAATAAAATTTTAGATATTTTTTTATCAGCAAGAAACAATAAATTAAGATAATTTATGATATAATGATATTGGTGAGAATGTGATTAAATTTGAAGTTTTACATGTATGTAAGCAAAGTGGAGCCCGTTTGGGACGCTTAACAACTCCATCCGGTGTTTTTGAGACGCCGATTTTTATGCCGGTTGGCACGCAAGCCACGGTAAAGACGTTATCGCCCGCTGAGATTAAAGAAGTTTCAGAGGGGCTAATTTTGGCTAACACCTATCATTTGTGGGTTCAGCCAGGGACTGAAGTGATTGAACTTCATAATGGCGTAAAACCAATGATGAATTGGGACGGAGCTTTATTAACAGATAGTGGAGGCTTTCAAGTCTTTTCATTAGCCGCACTTCGTGATATTAAAGAAGAAGGTGTTTATTTTAAACACCATAAAAGTGGGGCGAGACTCTTTTTAAGTCCTGAAATTTCTATAGAAATTCAGCAAACTCTAGGAGCAGACATTATTATGTCTTTTGACGAATGTCCGCCTGCTCAAGCTAATTATGAATATCAAAAAAAATCATTAGAACGAACCCTTAGGTGGGCGAAGCGAGGTAAAGATCATTTGAAAACTGATCAAGCTTTATTTGGAATTGTTCAAGGTGGATTGTTTGAAGATTTAAGAAAATATTCAGCTGAAGAATTAATGAAAATTGGCTTTGATGGTTATTCAATAGGTGGATTATCAGTTGGTGAACCAAAAAGAGAAATGTATCGAATTACCAAATTTTTAAATCCAGTTTTACCTTTTGATAAACCGCGTTATTTAATGGGTGTCGGTTCTCCAGAAGATTTGGTTGAAAATGTTATAAATGGTATTGATATGTTTGATTGTGTAATGCCAAGTAGAAATGCAAGACATGGTACTGTTTTTACAACCGAAGGCCGCGTTAATATTAAAAGACTTGACTATGAAAAGGATTTATCACCAATAGATCCTAATTTAGAGTCAAAAATTTCAAAATATACTAAAAGCTATTTAAGACATTTATATAAAGCTGATGAAATTTTAGGTATGAGAATTTTGACTTACCAAAACTTATTATACATGAAACATTTAATGGCTGAAATTAGACAAGCAATCAAAGATGATCGCTTATTAGATTTTAAGACCGAATTTTATCAAAAAACCAATTATAAAATTGATTAAATTAATTATTTAAAAGATAATAACTAACAATTCTTTATTTTATATATAAAATATAGTAAACTATAATATACTTAGGAGATGATGTAGATGACTTTTCAAGATTATGGACATGATTTTGAGGACAATTTTGAAGACTTTTCACAAAAACCAAATATAAAAGTGGTAGGTGTGGGCGGTGGCGGCGGAAACGCAGTTAATAGAATGATTGAAAATGACGTACAAGGCGTCACTTTTGTGGCGATTAATACGGATGCACAAGATTTAAAATTATCTCATGCTGAAGAAAGAATCGTGATTGGTGCTAAGCTAACTAGAGGTCTTGGTGCTGGTCAAAAACCAGATGTTGGTTATCAAGCAGCGGTTGAATCAGAAGAAAAAATTAGAAAGGTTCTAAACGGAGCTGATATGGTTTTTATCACTGCCGGAATGGGAGGCGGAACGGGAACCGGTGCGGCTCCTGTCGTTTCTAGAATTGCCAAAGAATTGGGAGCATTAACCGTTGGTATAGTTACCAAGCCTTTTGCCATCGAAGGACCACTAAGAATGCAAAATGCGATTAAGGGGATTGAAGAAATGCGTCCATATATTGATACGTTGATTATTATACCTAATGATCGTTTGTTAAAAATTGCTGATGCTGATACTAGATTATTAGACGCTTTTAGAGAATCAGATAACATTTTAAGACAGGGTGTCCAAGGAATTGCTGAATTAATTGCTATTCCGGGTATGATTAATGTCGATTTTGCTGACATTAAAACTGTAATGGAAAATAAAGGAACTGCGTTAATGGGAATTGGGATTTCAAATAGTAAAGACCGTGCTATTGACGCTACAAGAAAAGCTATCTACTCCAATGTATTAGATGTTAGTATTGACGGAGCGACTGATGCAATTGTTAATATTGCTAGTAGTACCGATTTAAAAATGCATGAAATGGAAGACGTTTTAAAAGAAGTTAAAAACGCCACTTCCAATGATATAAACATTATTTATGGAACGACCATTAACCGCGACTTAGAAGATGAATTGGTTGTAACAGTAGTAGCGACTGGCTTAGAGTTAAGAACTAAGGAAGGCGATTCTGAGTTAGCAAAACAAGTATTAGAAAAAATGCAACAAGGTCATGACTATGACGATATTTATAGCAAAAAAAGTTCTCCACGCAATGAAGACTCTAAAACAAAGATAGAACAGAAACCAAAATCAAAATCAGGTACTGAATTTCCATCTTGGATTAAGGGGAAAAAATAAAGGCTTCGGCCTTTTTTATTGAGGTGTAAAAGTGAAAGCAGGAATTATCGGATTGCCAAATGTTGGCAAATCAACATTATTTAACGCTATTACCAAAGGACATGTCGTTGCTGAAAATTATCCTTTTGCAACTATCGACCCCAATGTTGGGGTTGTTTTAGTAGAAGATGAAAGATTGGAAGAACTTCATAAATTACACAATACTTCACGAATTATCTATACCGCTTTTGAGTTTATTGATATCGCGGGTTTAGTTCGTGGTGCTAGTAAAGGCGAAGGACTGGGAAACCAGTTTTTAGCAAATATTAGAGAAGTTGATGCAATTTGTCAAGTTGTTAGAATCTTTGATGATGCTGATATTATTCATATTGAAGAAACAATTAATCCAATTCGTGATGTTGAAACAATTAATATGGAATTAGCATTAGCTGATTTAGAAGTAATCGAAAGAAGATTACCACGCTTAACTAAGCGGGTCCAAATTAAAGATGAACTAGCTATTATAGAATACAATGTTCTTAGCCAAATTAAAGAGGTTTTAAATGCTGGCGAAGATCCTAAAAAGTTAAGTTTAAGTAAACAACAAGAAAAATTAATTAAAAATTATAATTTATTATCATTAAAACCGATGATTTATTTAGCTAATATTTCTGATCGTGATATTTTAGCACTTGATAATAATCTAAAATATCAGGAATTAGCTAACTATATCGAATCAAAAGGAAACATTTTGATTCCGGTATCAATTCATTTGGAAAATGAGATTGCCCATTTATCCAAAGAAGAGCAATCAGAATATTTAGAAGAATTTGGTTTAAAGCGACCAACCTTAATTGAAATCATTAATAAGACATATGAATTACTTGGATTAAACACTTTCTTTACGGTTGGCGATATTGAAACAAGAGCGTGGACTTTTAAAAACGGCATGACCGCTGCTGAGTGTGCGGGTGTTATTCACACCGATTTTGAACGTGGCTTTATTAAAGCTGAAACTATTTCCTATCATGAGTTAATTGCTGCTGGCTCTTATCAAAAAGCAAAAGAATTAGGTAAATTACGGTTAGAAGGAAGAGATTATTTAACAAAAGACGGCGACATTATGTTATTTAGATTTAATGTTTAGCCGTAATATGGTAAAATATAATATATTAGATATTATAAAGGGGGCTATTTTATGTGTTTTAAATTATTCCGAAAAAAGAGAAAAGAAACAATTGACGAGGATATATTTATTCCTCAAACTTCATCATTAGTCGCTTTTGAACAATTAAACTCAGCAAGTGACGAAGTTTTAACCAAAATTGGTAATGAGATTAAAAACGGAATTCCAAACATAATAAACTTTGACTTATTAGAATTTGATGAAGCTAATAAGGCAATGGCCTTTTTATCTGGAATTGTTTTTGCCATAGACGGAGAAATATTTGGTTTAAAAGGTGGAAAAAATTATATGTTCGCTGATAAACACGTCTATGATGACGGAACAATGCATGACTTAATAAGAGAAATACAAGGTGATTAAAATGGGACAAAAAGATTATAAAGACACACTGTTACTACCAAAAACTGATTTTCCAATGCGTGGAAATTTAGGTAATAAAGAACCTGAAATTCAAAAACGTTGGGAAGAAATAGATTTATACAAAAAAGTATTAGAAAAAAACAAAGACAACGAAGAGTTTATTTTTCATGATGGCCCACCTTATGCTAATGGTGAGATTCATGCTGGAACAGCTTTAAATAAAGTGTTAAAAGACTTTATTATTAGATATAAAACAATGTCAGGTAAATATTTAGACTATGTACCAGGTTGGGATACTCATGGTTTACCGATTGAAGTAGCTTTACAAAAATTAGGCGTTGACCGCAAAAAAATGTCGAAAGTTGAATTCCGCCAAAAAAGTGCGGAATTTGCTCTAAAACAAGTTGAAGGGCAACGCAAACAATTTATGCGATTAGGAATTTTAGGTCGTTGGGAAAACCCATATTTAACGCTTAGCCCTGATTATGAAGGTCGCCAAATTGAGTTGTTTGCAAAAATGGTTGAAAAAGGTTTAATTTATCGTGGACTAAAGCCAATTTATTGGTCTCCTTCTAGTGAATCTGCACTAGCAGAAGCAGAAATTGAGTATCACGATGTTGTTAGTGACTCTATTTTTGTAGCATTTCCAGTTGTTAAAGGTAGTGATGAATTTATCGGTTCTAATTTAGTTATTTGGACAACGACACCATGGACGCTTCCTGCTAACTTGGCAATTGCTGTTAATCCTAAATTAGAGTATGTTTTATTAAATGTTAATAATAACAAGTATGTTGTTGCTAAATCACTTCTTGAAAAAATTGAAGCGGTTTTAGAATGGCAAGATTATCAAATATTACAAACTGTAATGGGTTCAAACTTAGAATCCCTACAATACAAACACCCACTATATAACCGAATATCACCAGTTATTTTAGGTGACCATGTTACTGATGAAGATGGAACTGGTTTAGTTCATACAGCACCTGGACATGGTGACGATGATTACATTGTTGGCCAAAAATATGGTTTAGACATTTTATCTCCAGTTGACTCAACTGGTGTCTTAACTGAAGAAGCAGGCGAATTTGCCGGATTATTTTATAGCGATGCCAACGTAAAAATTGTTCAAAAACTACAAGAATTGGGTAATTTGTTAGCCCATTCTAAATTGAAGCACTCATATCCACATGATTGGAGAACAAGAAAGCCAGTCATTTTTAGAGCAACCCCGCAATGGTTTGCTTCAATTGATCAATTAAAACCACAATTATTAAAAGAAATTAATACTAATGTTTCGTGGAAACCAAAATGGGGTCAAATTAGACTTAATAATATGATCGAAGATCGTAAAGATTGGTGTATTTCAAGACAACGTGTTTGGGGTGTTCCAATTCCAATTTTCTATTGTGAAAATGGCGAACCTATTATTGATCCCGAAATAATTAACCATATTGCTAAATTATTTACTGTCCATGGTTCAAATGTTTGGTATGAAAGAGAAGCAAAAGATTTACTGCCTCCTGGTTATAAAAACCCTAACAGCCCTAATCAAGTCTTTACTAAAGAAGAAGATACTATGGACGTTTGGTTTGATTCAGGAACTAGCTTTTTAACTTTAGGTGGCAAACAATCAGATATCTATTTAGAAGGAAGTGACCAGTATCGTGGTTGGTTTAATTCATCACTAATTAATAGTGTTGCTTATACAGGACGAGCTCCTTATAAAAAAGTTATCTCTCATGGTTTCGTCCTTGATGGTAAAGGCCAAAAAATGTCTAAATCTTTAGGAAATGTTATCGATCCTAATAAAGTTGCCAACCAAATTGGAGCTGATGTATTTAGAGTTTGGGTCGCTAGTGTTAATTATGAAAATGATGTTGCCTTAAGTGATGATATTTTAAAACAAGCGTCAGAATCATATCGTAAAATCAGAAATACCTTCCGTTTTATGTTAGGCAATTTGCATGACTTTAACCCGAAAACTGACTATGTTTCATTTTCAATGCGTGGTAAATTAAATCAAGTTATGACTTTAAAAGCCATTGATTTATCAAACGAAGTTATTGAAAGTTATGAACAATATGAATTTGATCATATCTTTCGCTTAATAATGCCTTTTATCATTAATGATATTAGTGCTTTTTACCTTGATTATACTAAAGATATTTTATATATTTTGGAAGCTAATAATTTTGAAAGAAGATCGGTTCAATCAACGATTTATGATATATTACTACGCTTAATCAAATTACTTACCCCGATTATTCCGCATACGACATCAGAAGTATATTCTTACTTACCTCATCAAGAGTTTGAAGACATCTACTTAGAAAGTATGCCTATAATATTTAACCATCAAGGTCAAAAATTATTACAAGATTTTGAGTTATTTGAACAATTAAGAGATGAAGTTTTAAAACAAATTGAACATGCTCGCAATGAAAAAGTATTATCTAAAACCTTGCAAGCTAATCTTGATATTGTCGTAACTCGAGAAATTGATCAAGCGATTAAAGATTTAGAAATTAATTTAGTACAAGTACTAATGGTTGCTGATATTAAATTAGAAGTATCAAATAAACTTGAAGTTCTTGTTACGAAATCAGATAACCAAACTTGTTCTAGATGTTGGAACGTAGTTGAAGAGACTAATGAAGATGAGCTATGCTCTCGTTGTGAAAAAGTAATGAATAAGATGGAGGCATCAAAATGAGAATTTTAGTAGTCAATGATGATGGAATTAAATCACCATTATTAGAAAGTTTAGTAAAAGTTGCTAGCCGTTATGGCTTTGTTTATGTTTCTGCGCCACTTAATCATCAATCAGCGACTAGTCATGCCATTACGATTAATAACCGTATTAAAGTTGATAAGGACCATTTTATCCCTAATTCTGAAAAAACAATAGCAGTTGATGGTTTTCCAGCTGATTGTGTTAGAGTCGGTCTTAAAGTATATGATACCGATTTTGATTTGGTAATTTCTGGAGTTAATGATGGTTATAATATCGCGGCTGATGCCAATTATTCAGGGACAATTGCTGCCGCTAGAGAAGCCGCTATTTTAGGAATTCCAGGCGTAGCTGTTTCTACCATTTCAGGATATAATCCGAATTTAGAAGCCAAAATTGCCATTGCCTTAGATGAAGTCATTGGTGATAAGAAATATTTACAATCAATACTTCTAAATGTTAATATTCCACCGGTTGAAATGGTAAAAGGGATTAAATATACAACTCAAGGAAAGCGATTAAATCACGCTGAATTTTCACCAATTGCTGATACAGATGAATATAAAATTACTTATAGCCAAATGTTATATGAAGAAGATCAAAACTCTGATACTGTCGGATTGGATAATGGCTATATTGTAATAACACCGTTATCAATTGACCAAACTAATTATGAAGAGTTAAAAGCATTATTAAAAAAATAATATTAGATTGTAGTATTTTTCTAATTATGCTATTATATTGTTAAGAAAGGATTGTATATATGACGCAATTTAGTTTACATTTCTTTAAAAAACAAGACCGAAATGTTGATTATCAACTGTTACGAGCATTTTTTGAGGCGCAAGAAGATTTCGAAGTTAGAATTCACGATAGCCGAAGTGCTGAATTTGTTTATACGCATCCTAGATTGCTGCACCAAGCAGTTTTTTATCAAACTAAAAGCTCACATGTACCAAATATATATCGAATTGATGCATCTTTTCTTGATATTAATATCCATTTTGAAATTCCGGTATTATCACCGGATTACTTTGTAAGAGAAGTTCTATACATAGCAGAAGAATTAGCCAATAAATTTGGTTTTTATATTTATTATGAAATTTTTAACAATCCAATCGAAGTTGATATTGACTTTATTATGACCGTGTTTGAAACTTTGAAGAAAGCTTATTTTGATCGCAACCCTGAAGTTTTTGAACAATATCATATTTTAAGTAAGAAAAAGTCATCAGCTATTTTTAGATATATTGACGAATTACCGCAATTACAAAATTATTATCGTGATTTAGATGTTTTCGTTCCTAAGTATCATATTCTTAAAAATGAAAATAGCGATTTAGTATTAGCGATGGAGTGGCGTGAAAATAGTGCAACTGTTTTTCCGCCGTTTGTTGATTTTATATTTTATCGTTCACAAGCCGAAGTTAAAGTGTTAGATGCCGATAGTGTTTTTAGTGAAATAGATGAATATTTAGAACAAGTTCCTGGTTTCATTCGTGAAACGAAAGTCATTAATAAAGCCAATATTAAGAAAGTTGCCAAACAAATGAAGAAAATGCGTTTTCCTAAAAATAAATACAGTTTTTCAAAAGAAAGTTTGATGTCGGTTTTAGATTAATGATAAAATCAAAAACGTTTTGGAAAAAATTATCATGGCACACTTTAGGAGCTATTTTAATCGGATTAGGTGTTCAAACTATTATTTACTCTTATCTAGGAGCGGCACCCTTAGATGCTTTAACTTATTATGTAACCAAAATTTATTTACAACTGTTTAATCAATCTAATTTTGATAGTTTATATTCATTAATTGGGATTACTTCACTAGTTGTTGGTACGATTGTCACATTTGTTTTAGTGTTAGTTCAAAGAAAGAAGCAATTAATATTTACTTGGCTTAACATTTTATTAGCTTCCCTAACAATCTTTCTATGGGGTTTATTATTTAACAACTTTACTCCGAGTGATTTCTTTATATTAAGATTAGTTTATGGAATCAGTGGAATCGCGATTTTATCGATTGGGGTTACTTTAACGGTTGTATCTGGACTTCCAGCCGGACCGCATGAAGAATTACTTCGTCTTTATAATAATAAAATCAACAATATGTTTTTATCAAAATTGATTGTTGAAGGAACATATTTAGTTTTAGCGTTTATTATGATGATTATATCTGAGATAGTAATTGATAAATCAACAATCAACTTTAGTCAAGTTGGTTGGTTTACGATTGTTACAATTATTTTATCATCAGGATTAATTCATATTTTAACTTCATTTTTCACCAAAAATGATAGTAAAAAAACTGATCAGGAGGAGATTAATTTTGAAAGTAAATAAATATATTGACCATACGATACTTGGTCCAACAGTTTCAAAACAAGATATTGAAAGAATTGTTAATGAAGCCATTAAATATCAATTTATGAGTGTTTGTGTTAATCCGATTTGGGTTAAATATGCCAAAGAACTATTAAATGATAGTGATGTTTTAGTCGCAACTGTAGTCGGTTTTCCTCACGGTACTCATAATGCTGAAGTTAAAGCATTTGAAACTGAAGTTGCCATTAAAGACGGTGCTGATGAAATCGATATGGTAATAAATGTGGCAGAGTTAAAAGCTGGTAATGATAACTATATTTTAGATGAAATAAAACAAGTAGTTAAAGCCGCTCAAGGAAAAACCGTTAAAGTAATTATTGAAACATGTTATTTAACTAAAGAAGAAATTGTAAGAGCTTCTAAATTAGTCGTTAAGGCTAAGGCTCATTTTGTAAAAACTTCAACTGGTTTTGGTACCGGCGGTGCCACCGTTGAAGATATTGAATTAATTGATATAACAGTTAAAGGTAAAGCCGAGATTAAGGCCTCAGGTGGAATTAGGACTTACCAAGATGCAATATTAATGATTGAAGCGGGAGCTACTCGTTTAGGAGCTTCTAAAGGAGTCGAAATAATGGAAGGAGTCGATGATGATGGTAAAAGCAACACCTCATATTGAATTAACAGATTTATCAAAAATAGCTAAAGTAGTATTAATGCCTGGTGATCCATTACGAGCAAAATGGATTGCAGAAACTTATTTAACTGATGTTGTTCAAATTAATGGCGTCAGAAATATGTTAGGATATACCGGAAAATACGGAAAAAAATTAGTAACAGTAATGGGCTCAGGAATGGGAATGCCAAGTATTGGCATTTACTCATATGAATTATTTGCATTTTATGGCGTTGAAAAAATAATTAGAGTTGGTTCAGCCGGATCATATAGTCCTAATTTAAATCTATATGACATTGTATTAGCTAGTGCTGCTTGGTCAGAATCATCATATGCTAAAACGATGGGAGTAACTAATCGCTCAATTATTAAACCAACTAAATCTCTTAATAATCGTTTATTAAAAAGTGCTGACAAGCAAAATATTGCGATTAAAGAAGCAACTATTCATTCATCAGATGTTTTTTATCGCATAAATTCTGATGAATATAAAGAAATTTATGCTAAACATAACGCTGAATGTGTTGAAATGGAGTCATTTGCTTTATTTGCTAATGCGAAAGCATTAAACAAACAAGCGGCTTGTATTCTAACTATTAGTGATTCTTTAGTAACTAAAGAAGCAACTACATCTGCCGAAAGACAAACCGCTTTTAATAAGATGATTGAAGTGGCTTTAGGCAGTATCTAATAATTTTATTGAACAAAAAATAGATATTTTAATAAAATAGAACCGCAATTTAGTTTGCGGTTTTTTATTTATCTTCTTTTAGATAAATGATATGGTTTAAGTCTCTTTTTTATAATTCATCGGTTCTTTTGGCAATTTTACCTTTATTAATGTCTTCGTTATAATGGTGTTGAAAGGAGGGTATATGTTAAATCAAACAACATTAATCGGCCGCTTGACACACGATCCAGAAATAAAAGTTTTGGAAGGAGGAAAAAAGGTCTCAGAAATTACTTTAGCTGTTCGAAGAGCATTTAAAAATATGGACGGCGAATATGATACCGATTTTCTTCGCATTACTTTATGGGAAGGATTAGCTGAAACGGTAACTAGTTATATGAAACGGGGCACACTAGTTGCTGTTAATGGCAGATTGCAAATTCGGAAATATGATATTTCTGATGATCGTTATCTAAACATTATTGAGATTGTTGCCGAAAGAGTTACTTACTTATCAACTCCTAAGGAAAGAGAAGATAAGTCCCGTCTTGATGATGAAAGCTCAAATTGAGCTTTCTTTTTTTCAATATCAATGAAATTATATCGATTATTTGATAGAATATAGATAAGGAAGTGACCAAAATGAAAATTGATTTTAAAAAAGAAGTTTTAAAGAGAAAAGATCTCTTAATTAAAGATTTATCAAACTTAATTAGTATTAATTCTGAACTAACAACTTATGATCC
>CAZRJV010000027.1:0-15574 GCA_964600625.1 uncultured Acholeplasmataceae bacterium | reverse complement strand
TATTTAAATGCTCAACATCAATTAATTTCGGTGGAAAATATTTTTGTAGGAACTTTAGATCAAGTTTTAATCCATCCACGAGAAATTTTTAAAAAAGCTTATCAACTTAGTTCTAATTCGATAATTCTAGTTCATAATCATCCAAGTGGCAATTCAAAACCTAGTGATCAAGACTTAAAAATTACTAAAAATATTATCGAAATTGGTTCAATTTTACAAATTTCTGTTCTTGACCATGTAATTATTGGTCATAATGAGTTTTACAGTATTAGAAAGCGTCATAAAACGACTTTATAAAGTTATAAAATCATAAAGTCAACAATACATAAATAAATAATCAAAATATTTGAAATTAGTCATTAACTATGTTAATATATACGCGTTGTACCACGTAGAAAAAGTTATAAATGCGATTAATCGCTACTTTAATAGTGAGTCTTCAAATAAAAAAAAGGAGGAAAAACATATGTATGCAATTATCAAAACAGGCGGCAAACAATTAAAAGTTGAAGTCGGTCAAGAAATTTGGGTTGAAAAACTCGAAGTTGAGGCTGGAGATACATTTACTTTTGAAGAAGTGCTAATGGTTGGTGGCAAAAAAACAATTGTTGGAACGCCACTTGTTGCTAATGCATCAGTTACAGCTGAAGTTGTTAAAAATGGACGCGGTAAGAAGTTAATTGTTTTTAAATATAAAGCAAAAAACAATGATGCAAGAAAACAAGGCCATCGTCAAGCTTATACCAAATTAGTAGTTAAATCTATTAATGCCTAATGATTAAATATCATAAGACACTTAGAGATCAAAACCTTGAGTCGCTTGTAATTTCCGGACATGCTTTATTTGCTGATTTCGGAAATGACATTGTTTGTGCTGCGGTATCAACTGCTGTCATTATGACAATTAATGCGATTGAATCTTTAGGTGAAAAAGAAAACATCAAGGTTATTATTGAAGAAGGATATGTTGAAATTAATGTCCTTAAATCGACTAAAATTGTCGATGGATTACTAAACAATTTAACATATTCACTTAATGATTTAAATTTACAATTTCCCAAAAATATTAAGGAGGAATAACGATGTTAAAACTACAATTACAATTATTCGCATCTAAAAAAGGTGTTGGTTCATCTCGTAACGGACGCGACTCTCATGCTAAAAGACTAGGTTCAAAATTATCTGACGGACAATATGCTAATGCAGGTTCAATTATTTATCGCCAAAGAGGAACTAAAATTCATGCTGGTAATAATGTTGGACGCGGTAGCGATGATACATTATTTGCTAAAGTATCCGGTACTGTTAAATACGAACGTCTAGGTCGTAGTCGCACACAAGTTTCAGTTTACGAAGGATAACCAACGTTATCCTTTTTTCTTTAAAAAATATGTTTCTAGATGAAGTTATTATAAAAGTTAATGCCGGAAAAGGTGGCGACGGTATCGTCGCTTTTAGACGTGAAAAATATGTTCCACTAGGTGGGCCGGCCGGTGGAAATGGGGGCCGTGGCGGCTCAATTATTTTTGTTGGTGATGAAGGACTAAATACATTAATCAAGTTTCGCTATAATCGTCATTTAAAAGCTGATAACGGGGAAACTGGCAAATCTAAAAACCAACACGGCAAAGGGGCTAAAAACGCCTATTTTAATGTACCGTTAGGAACAGTTGTTAAAACTACTGATGGTATTTATTTAGGTGAAATTACACACCATAATGAAGAGTTAGTAGTCGCTCATGGTGGGCGTGGTGGCCGTGGTAACAGTTCTTTTAAGAGTAACAAAAACCAAGCACCTAATTATTCCGAAAATGGTCTGCCTGGTGAAAAAAGGGAACTACGCTTAGAACTAAAAATGATGGCTGATGTTGGATTAATCGGCTTTCCAAATGCCGGTAAATCAACAATTATTTCAGTTATATCAAATGCTAAACCAAAAATCGCTGACTACCCTTTTACAACATTAACGCCTAACTTAGGAGTCGTTTTACATAACGATGTTGATTTGGTAGTTGCTGATATCCCTGGTTTAATTGAAAATGCTTCTGAAGGCTTCGGATTAGGATTTCAGTTTTTAAGACATATTGAAAGATGTCCCGTTTTTTTACACGTCGTAGATGTTAGTGAAGAGGATGCTTTTAAAAATTATCAAATTATTAATAATGAATTGAACAAGTATAATGAATTATTATTAGAGCGTCCGCAAATTGTTGTCTTAAATAAAACTGATTTAATTAGTAAGGAACAATTAAATGACTTGATTAAGTTGTTTCCTGAAAACACCGTAGCTATTTCAGCTGTTACTAAAGATAATCTTAATTCGTTACTGGATTTACTAATTGAAGTAGTAAAAACGGCACCGATTCCGCAAACGAGTGAAGAATATATCTACGAGCAAAAACAAACCCTTGATGAAGCTCTTTATCATGTCGAGTATGATGGCGAATATTATCATATTTCCGGTGAAGTCGTTGAAAGAATGTTTTATCGCACCGACTTTTCTAATGAAACTAGTGTTAAAAGATTTGCTTATCAACTTCAACATTTAGGGATTCAACATATGTTAAGAGAAAAAGGTATCAAAAATGGTGATACTGTAAAAATTTTAGGATTTGAATTTGAGTTTTTTGAATAAAATATAAAAGGTAGAACTAATTATGAATGTTTCAATTAGTACTACCTTTTTTTTGTATAATTTGTCGAATTTTTAGTTGCGATAAGCGTTTAGTTTCAAAATGTTTTTTCTTGATGGATTGACGATAATTTACCATTACTAAATGTTGATCTGATTTTAGTTTTTTAAGTAAGTCACGATACTCTTTTTGTTTTTGATGAATTAAAACTTTATTTGATTTATCCCATTGATGTAGGATTTCAATATTTTCTTCCTTACCATCTAAATATCGTTGTCTATATTGAAGAGAACGTTGAATTGTATCGTTATAAAGACGTTCATGTTTATTAAGAGATTGTCGTAATTGGGTTGATTTTTTCAAAAAATATTGTGTATTTTGTTGGTGAGCTTCATTTACAAGATTATTAGTTTGATTTTCAAGATCAATTTGTAACTGCGAAAAATTAGTTTGAATAATATTAATAGCGTCATTCATATCAGTAAATGTTTTTTTAAACAAATTATCATATTCAATAATTGTATTAATAGTTTGATTGTTTCTTGAGTTGTAAGTTCCAGTAATACTATTATTTTGAGTGAAAAAATCACGGTGTAGTTTGTTTTGAACTAAATCAAATATCTTATTGCTGTTTTGATTTTTTCTTTTCTCTGTCATAAACAGTGTTTCATAATTACCATTTAGAGTTTTATTTAAAGTGGCATACGAGTTATTAAAACTGGAAAGAATGTTTTGTTGTTCATTGACTTCACTATGATAAATAGTAAGTAAAATTTGACGAAAACGATTTAATAACTCATGAAGGGAATTAATGTATTTATCACGTAGTAAGTGATAACTTTTTTCATAAATATTAATTGCTTCCACTGTTTTATCTAAATTTAGTTTTAAATCCCCAAAATTATTAACAAGTTTATCAGTATAGTGTTGTGATAACTCTTTTAATTTCTTAAACAACTTTAAGTTCATTTCTTTTTGGCGATAATACAACTTCGCATCGCGTCTTAATTGTCTAGATAATTGCTTTTTACTATTTTCATAGCCTTTACTTAATTTGTCAAGACGTTTGCAAAGAGGTTCAAGTTGTCTTTCTTTATTTTTTATTTGCCTTTCTAGTTGGACTGCATTTTTCTTATTGACACTAATATTATTTTTACTAGATTTTAACTTGTTTTGTAAATCTATTAATTGTTCTTCACCCTTTTGAGTAATGTGATTTGATTTAATTGCTTGAATGTTTCTATAAAGAGTGGATATTTGAATCGAATCACGGTGATTAGAAGAAGCTAATAAGTTTAATTGGGTTTCAATTTTAACTCTTTCAGCGACAATGTTTTCTATTTCACCTTTGACTAATTCTTCCGAGCGACTAAAAGTGTCTAGTAATTCTTGTTTTTTGTTTAAAAACTTAAATCCGGTTAATTCTTCAATTTTCTTATCAAAATAGATGTTAGTCTCTTGTTCAAAGGCATGAAATATTTTTTGATTATCATCGTTAAATAGTCGTGTCAAATGTGTAAAGTAGTCAATTAAGTGATAGAATTTAGTCATTGAAAAATCTGGATTAGCGTAACTACTAACAACAAACGAATCAATAATGTCATATTTTTCGTGTAGATTGAAAATAATATCAAAAAGACCAAGATAAAAACGGTTGTTTTTATCCGCTTCAATTGTGATCATTTCTAAAGTTCTTTTAACTTTAGCTTTGACAATTTGAAGTTGTAAATTAGCCTCTTGTTTTTTAGTCATATTTTCTAGTTTCAATTTTTTTAGATTTAGATAATAATTTAGTTTTTCCCGTAGACGTTTATTTTCATTTAAACTATGGTTTAGTTCATACTCTGTTCTTAGTTTAATTAAATCATAATCAAAAATTGCTTCTAAACTATTCTTTTTAAGGTTAGCTTTAGCAATAAGTTGTTCATATTTATATTGTTTAATCATATTATCGCGTTTAACCATTTCTTCTTGAATTAAAAGCTGATATCTAGAAGTTATTTCTTGTACATTTTTTTGATGATTAATTTTTAATTCTTTAATTGACAAATTATTATCTTCGGAATCAGTTTCAAGCGTTGTCCTTACAAGTTCATTTTGATAAACATTTTCAGCGAGAAGAAGTGAATTCTCACCTACTTGATCTTGGATTAACAATTCTTGATTTAACGAGCCAATTGCTAAAATTCTTTCTAGGTAAGTAGTCTCTTTACTATAAGCGTTGTTAAAACGGGCAATCTTTTGGTTTTTTTCTTCTTCAAGACCTTCAATTTCAACGTTAAGTAGACCGATATCACGCTGGCTTTTGACAATGAATTCGTTTTTATCATTAAGCATTTCTTGTTCATATTCAACAAATTTAATATCTAAGTCACTAGTTTTATGGTCAAAACTTTCTTTTATTTCTTTTAATAAGATATTATTATTATCTTTTAGGTTTTTAATATTACCATTATAATTCTTTAACAAACTTTTTAATTCAATTTTTAAAGTTTTAAGTTGGTCAAAATAATCTTTGTAAAGAGCGTCAGATTTAGTTAGTGGTTGCAAAAGTTTTTCTTTTTTTGCAATATTTATTTTTATACTTTTCCTTTTTCGTTCAAGTTCTTGACTCATTGTGTTTATTGTTTTATTTTGATTAGCAATAATTAAGCGTAAATCTTCATCGTAGTTGGACTTCAAATTTTTATAAACATTTTTTAGTTCTGCAGAATAGTTTTCAATGGCATTATTAGTTTGCTCCTCTTTTTGGAGCATTAAATTTTTATGGTTTAAAATTTTATCTTGCAGTTCTTGGATATAGACTTGATATTCCTCGTTTAGACTTTTTACTTTTTGCCAGTATAAATTACTAATGTAGTCAATTCTTGAATTATGATAAACACTAAAATTGGTATGACTTTCTTTAATTCGGTGATAGTTTTCACTATTGCTAAAAACGTATTGTTCTCGTATTTGTCTTAACTGAGCGATTTGATTTTCATAAATCAAATGTCTTTCTTTTTGTTTTTCACGTAATAAATCAAGTTTAATTTGATAATCATTTTCAATTATTAGTAATTCTTGATCACGTTTTTCAATTAAAGCATCAGAGTTTTTTAAATATCTTGCTTTGACATCTTCAATTTCCAAATTAGTAGCTTCAATTAGTTTATTAACTTTCTTTTCGGCTTCATTGATAATCTGTTGTGCATTAATTTCTGAATTAGAAATTACCAGTTTTGACTCGGATTTCATTAAATAGTCTTTTTTGCTAATTTCTTTTTCTTTTGTCTTATGAATTTTTATGTTTGTTTCGATACTTTTGCTATTAGTAACAGCAAACTCTTGGTAGTTTTCTTCTTGACTAACGACAAAATCATAATAAATTCGATTTATTTTTAATGTTAAATCAACATCTGATTTAACAGCCGAATTAAAATCTTCTCTAAAACTTACTAAAAGAGGACGATAATCAGCAAAAAGCCGATCGACTTTTACAGAAAAATCTTTGATCGGTTTTATATCTTGATAAATTTTTAGTAGATTTAGTTTTATCTCGTTATGTTTTTTCAAGCAATCACGTCCTTTTAATATTATATCATGATTTTAATGAAGAAAAGCGTGCATTGAAATCAAATATTTGTCTAGGGTTAATATAATTATCAATCATCATGTTATTATGTTATAATAATAGATGAAAAAAATAGATGAAAATGGTGATTAAATGTATTCTTATTTAACAGGCATTATTACTAAAATTAGACCTAATTATATCGTTTTAGAAGTAAATGATATTGGCTATGAATTAATAGTTTCTAATCCCTATTCTTACAAACAAGGCGACAAAGCAACGATTTATGTCGTCCAAAGGATGCGCGAACCTGATATGTTTTTATATGGATTTAAATCTGAAGAAATTAAAGATTTATTTTTAAAGTTAGTCAATGTCACAGGAATTGGACCTAAGAGTGCATTAAGTATTCTAGCAACCGACAATATTGATGATGTTATAATGGCCATTGAAGATGGAAACGCTAAATATTTAACTAAGTTTCCTGGCATTGGAATGAAGAGTTCTCAGCAAATAATACTTGATTTAAAAGGAAAACTAGTTATTGAAGATACCGGAAAAAACCCGATTTTAAATGATGTTTCAGAAGCCCTTCATTCACTTGGATATTCAAAAAACGAAGTCAAAAAAGTTTTGGCAAAAATTACTCCTAATGAAAAAATTGATGTAATGATTAAAGAAGCTTTAGCGCTATTATTGAAATAGGAAAATAAAATGAGTGAACAAAAAATACTACACGAATTAATTGAAAAATACGATGAAGAACAATCACTTCGACCCGATAGTTTAAATCAATTTATTGGACAAAACGAGGTTAAAGAAGTTTTAAGTGTTTATCTTAAAGCCGCTTTACAAAGAAACGAAGTTATTGATCATACATTGTTATATGGGCCACCAGGATTAGGAAAAACGACTTTAGCTCAAATTATTGCTAATGAAATGGGTGTCAATCTACGAGTGACTTCAGGTCCTGCGATTGAAAGAAGCGGTGATTTAGCGGCTATTTTGTCAACTTTAGAACCAGGTGACGTTTTATTTATTGATGAAATTCATCGCCTTCCACGTATTGTTGAAGAAGTTTTATATTCAGCGATGGAGGACTTTGTTATTGATATCGTTTTAGGGCGTGATTCTGAATCACGTTCGATTAGAATTGATCTACCACCATTTACATTAATTGGTGCAACCACTAGATTTGGTGACTTATCAGCGCCATTACGAGAAAGATTTGGCGTTGTATTTCGCCTTGATTATTATTCAACTGATGACTTAGCAGAAATTGTAAAAAGAACTTCTGGTGTTTATGCAACGCAAATTACTGATGTTGCAGTTAATAATTTAGCTAAAAGAAGTCGCGGTACCCCAAGAATTGCCAATCGGTTATTTCGAAGAATTCGTGATTTTGCTCAAATTATTGGTGATGGTATTATTACCACTGAAATTTGTAATTTAGCGCTTGATAAATTGGGAATTAATCACAACGGTTTAGATCGTAAAGATTTGACATATTTAAAAACAATTATTAATCAGTTTAACGGCGGACCAGTTGGTCTTGAGACCATCGCAGCAGCTATTTCTGAGGAAAGTTCAACGATTGAAGATGTTTATGAACCTTATTTATTACAAGAAGGATTTATCAATCGAACGGCGCGAGGGCGGGTTGCGACCGAAAAAGCTTATCAAGAATTAGAAATTAAGTATTATAAAGGGTTATTTTAATGAAAGTTTCTGATTTTGATTTTTATTTACCTCAAAACTTAATTGCTCAAACTCCGTTGGAAAAAAGAGAAGAATCAAAGCTATTGGTTATCAATCGCAAAGATAATCAGCTAACACATCAGCATTTCTCTAATATTATCGACTATTTTGATGAAAATGATGTGTTAATTATTAATAACTCTAAAGTATTACCAGCTAGATTACACGGGATCAAAGAAAGCACTAATGCTCATATTGAAATTCTTTTACTAAAAGAAATAAAAAAAGATATTTGGGAAGTTTTAGTTAAACCAGCTCGCCGTGTTAGTGTTGGAACAGTTGTTTTCTTTAGCAATGAACTAAGTTTAGAAATTTTGGAAACCAAACAGCAAGGTTTAGCAACGGCTAAACTTATCTATCAAGGTATTCTTATCGAAATACTAGAATCGCTTGGTGAAATGCCGCTACCGCCATATATTAAGGAAAAACTAAGCGATAATAATCGCTATCAAACCGTTTACGCTAAAATATTAGGAAGTGCGGCCGCTCCAACGGCGGGTTTTCATTTTACTGAAGATATTTTAAGTGAATTACGAAAGAAAAACGTTGAGATTCTTGAAATTACGCTTCATGTTGGACTTGCTACTTTCAGACCAGTGAGCGTTTCTAACGTTTTAGAACACCAAATGCATGAAGAAATTTATACAATAGATGAAAAAACTGTTAACCAGTTAAATCAAGCAATGAAACTCAATAAAAGGATAACTGCAGTTGGTACAACAACTGTTAGAGCGTTAGAAAGCAATTATACTAATAAATTTAATGCTGGAACCTTTGCTACAAGCATCTTTATTTATCCTGGTTATCAATTTAGAGTAATTGATCATATTATTACAAATTTTCATTTACCTAAATCGACTTTACTAATGTTAGTGAGTGCATTTTATGAAAAAGACAATATCTTAAGAGCATATCAAGAAGCAATAAAACATAATTACCGATTTTTCTCATTTGGTGATTCAATGTTAATATATTAAAGATATTTTGTATTTACAAATAACTTTAAAAAAGATATAATATAGGAGACGACAATGAAAAATTTTATTATTTTACTATCAGGTGCTAAATTATATATAGTGATTGCAGCTGGAGTATTAGCATTAATTTTATTAATAGGGTTATTTATCTTTATTTTTCATAAAAAAAGGTCAAATATTAAAACCCGCGAAAATAATTTAGGACAACAAATTATTTTAGCTCTTGGAGGAGTTGAAAATATTGATTCGACAAAGATTAATCGTCGTCGAATTGAAATTTCGGTTAATGATATTAAATTATTAAAGCCGGCAATTTTAAGTGAATTAAAACTAGGTGCAATTATTACTAAACAAACAATCAAGATTTTGGTTAAAGAAGAACCAAAAGATGTCTATAAGTATATTGAACAAAAAAGAAAAGGGGTATCATAATGGAAAAAACATTTTTGATTATTGCGGAATATGGCATTCATGCTCGTCCAGCTACAAGACTTGTTAATGAGGCGATGAGATATGAAGCGGAAATTTTAATGGAATCAATGGGTAAAACCGTTAATCTAAAGTCAATTATGGGAGTAATGTCTTTAGGTATTTATCGTGGGGAAAATGTTAAAATTAGAGTTAACGGCGTTGACGAAGAAAAAGCAATGGAAGGTATTGTTAACTTTTTAACTGAAGAAGGATTGGGGCGTATTGTCTAATGAAACTTCCAAAAGTATATCAAGAGTTGTTTTTATTACCAGGCATTTCCGGCCATGAAGATAAAGTAAGGGCATACGTTAAAGAAGAAATTTTAAAATACCATGATTTTGAATTAATTACCGATAATTTAGGTTCCGTTTTTGGTTATAAAAAATCGAAAAATCCACAAGCCAAAACAATTATGATTGGTGGACACATGGATGAGGTTGGGTTTTTAGTTGCTAATATTCGTCCTAATGGTGCGATTAATATATTACCAATTGGTGGAATTATTGGTGAAGTTGTTTTATCACAAGTTTTAGAAATTCAAACTGAAAACGGGCCAATTCCTGGTATTGTTGGTGCTAAACCACCACACTTGAAACAATCACAATCAACTGTTATTGAAGATTTATTTTTAGATATCGGTGCTAGATCAAGTGAAGAAGCTTACTCGTGGGGTGTTGAACTTGGACAAATGGTGACATTTGCTAACACTTTTACATATACTCATGATAAGACAAGAGTTATCTCAAAAGCAGTTGATAACCGTATGGGTGTTGGTGTTACTTTAGAATTGATGAAATACTTTACTAATCAAGAACTACCCTATAATTTAGTGTTAGGATCAACTTCACAAGAAGAAGTTGGGATGAGGGGTGCACAAACAATCTCGACAATTGTTAAGCCTGATATATTTATTGCCCTAGACTCCTCACCGATTAATGATTTGTTAGAACCACTCAATCTCGGTCGTATGGGGCAAGGGGCGATGATTAGGATTTTTGATCCCGGAATTATTCTACCTATAAAGGTAAAACACTACTTTGTTGATGTCGCATCCAAGAATAATATTAAACATCAGTTTTATTCATCCAAAGGTAATACTGATGCATCGCGCGTATTACTAGCAAATAGTGGTGTCTTATCAACCGCACTAGTTTTACCAACTAGGTATATTCATTCGAACGCGGCGATGTTTGAAATTGCTGATTTAATTGCTTTAAAAGACTTGTTAATCGCAATCCTAAAAGATTTGGATAATGACAAAATTGCTTATTTAATGGAAAAATAATTTAATAAATAACTTAAAATTACGATATTTCTAATGAAGTATCGTTTTTTTTCGCAAATAAATATTTTTTAAGAACTAACTTTGATATAATAAAATTAACAAACTTATGGGACCCATTGTGGCCTAAAAAGGAGAAAATATGAAAAAAAATAAACGAAACGAAGTTTTTGAACTTGTGCTATTCTCATTTTTTGTGGGAATAATTTTATTGCTGTCCTTAATTCCTAATATTGGATATATCCAAGTTGGACCGATAGCAATTACCATTGTCCATATTCCAGTTTTAATTGGGGTCATGGTATTACCGCTTTTACATAGTCTTGGTTTAGGACTAGCATTTGGGTTAGGTAGTTTAATTGCATCATTTATTTACCCTTCTAGTGTTCTTAACATGGCTTTTCAAAATCCGCTAATCTCAGTTTTTCCACGGGTTTTGTTTGCGTTATTTGCTTTTTTCTTATTTTATGGATTTAGTCAATTACAAAAAATTAAAGGTGGGAAATATTTAATTTTTGGATTGGTTTCGACTATAACAATTATATTTATGTATTTTGGTGCTATCGCATTTGCCAATACTTTGGATCCAAACCAAACCACAAATTTAAAAAATATTTTAATACCGATTTTTCTAACGATCGCTGGCGCGATGACTGGATTTTATTACTGGTTAATTGGCAGTGAAAAAATGAAAGATAATGTCGCTATTCCGTCTAGTATTATGATATCGACATTGTTTCATACCCTTATCGTTTTATTTGCCATCAGTATCTTTAGAACAAGTGCTTTAGAGGGAACTCCTATCATGGATTTAATTGGGTTTTTAGTTGGTACTAATGGTTTTATTGAGTTAATTGTTGGGACTTTGATTGCAACACCGATTGCGATAACTTTAAGAACAGCTTTTCCTGAATTAACAGAGAGAAAATTCGTCTTTTTAAAACGAAAGAAAGTAGAGGAAACACAAAATGATTTTAATATTTGATGTTGGTAACACTAGTATAAAAATTGGGTTGGCTAGTGATAACCAAATTGAAAAGGTTTTTAGAATTAATACTATTACTAATAAAACTCCGGATCTATATGCCGTTGATATCAATGGTTTGTTTGACCCAAGCCAAGTTACAGCCGTTATTATTGGAAGTGTTGTTCCTGAGGTCACCTTAACACTAAAAATCTTGTCTAAAAGATTATTTGGAATCGATCCGATGGTTCTAGAGCCAGGAATCAAAACCGGAATTTTATTAAAAACTGATCATCCCCAAGAAGTTGGAGCGGACATTATAGCTGCTGCGGCGGCCATTAAATCACCAAAACCAACTGTTGTAGTTGACTTAGGTACTGCTAATAAATATATTTATGTTAAGGATAAGCAATTATTAGGAGTTGTAATTTCGCCAGGAGTTGTTGTTTCCGTCAAAGCGTTAATTGGTTCAACAGCACTATTACCACAAATCGAAATTAAAACGCCTAAAAAAGTATTAGGAACTAATACTGTTTCATGTATGCAATCAGGAGTTACATACGGTGTAGCGGCTGAAGTAGAAGGTATTTTAATGCGAATCAAAGGTGAAATTAGAGAAGACATTGACGTCATTATTACTGGTGGACTAGCAAAAGTGATTGCACCGTTAATATATAATAATATTGAAGTTAATCCAAATTTAGTTTTAGAAGGATTATTAAATATTTATCATTTAAATCAAAAAAATTGATAGTTATAGTCATTTTAATATATTTTTAATAAGATATATTAAGATGACTTTTCTTTTTATATTAATGTATGCTAAAATCTTTCTAAATAAATTAATTATACTTGCTTGTTAGCAAGATTAAGCATAACAGGCGACAAACTATCTATTAATTTATATAATGATTTAAACACATTTGAAAGAGGTGACGTTAGTGATTGAATTAAAAGGAATTAGTCGTGTTTATAAACCTAAAAAAGGAGAACCGGTTCGAGCGCTTGATAACGTTGATTTATCAATTGGTGAAACGGGTATGGTTTTTATACTTGGAAAATCAGGTTCAGGGAAATCGACTTTACTAAACGTGATTGGTGGTTTAGATATCTATGATAGTGGTGAGTTAATAATTCAAGGTAAATCAAGTAAAGATTTTAAACAAAGTGATTTTGACTCTTACCGTAATACTATGATTGGATTTATATTTCAGGAATACAATATTTTAGACGACTTTACCGTCGCACAAAATATCGGACTTGCTTTAGAATTGCAAGGACAAAAAGCTACTTCAGAGCGGTTAAATGAAATTTTGGAAGCCGTTGATCTAGGCGGATACGGGGCTAGAAAACCTAATGAGTTATCTGGTGGCCAAAAGCAAAGAGTGGCGATTGCAAGAGCGTTAGTAAAAGATCCTAAAATTATTATGGCTGATGAGCCAACGGGTGCTTTGGATAGTGAAACTGGAACTCAAGTTTTACAAACCTTAAAGAAATTATCTAAAACTAGACTAGTCATTGTTGTTTCACATGACCGTGATTTCGCAGACGAGTATGGTTCTAGAATTGTTGAATTTAAAGACGGACAAATTATTCGCGATGTCAGTAAATACCAAGAAGAATCATATAGCGGTGAAGAAAGTGCAATAACGTTTAATAATGATGGTTTTTCTATTTCAGCAGGTTATCAATTAACTACTGAGGATTTAAGAGTTATTAACGAGTATTTAGCTAAATCAAAGAACGAGGTTCAAGCGTCAACACACGTTGAACAAACAGCTTACACCAATGGTGAAGCAACATTCGTTCAAACTATTCAAAATGCTATCAAAATGAGTGGTGAAACATATCAACCAATCCGCTCTAAAATGCCATTTAGAGCTAGTTTGAAAATGGGTGCTTCAGCACTAAAACACAAAAGAGTTAGATTAGTGTTTTCAATTATTTTAGCTTCAATTTCACTAGCTTTATTTGGTTTAGCGGACACTTTAGGAAGTTACAATAAATATGATGCCACGGTTTCATCTTTAAGAGATTCAGAAGTTGATTATTTATCATTTTCGGCTCGTGGAAAAATAGAAGACAACGACTATAGTTATTATGTGGAAATGTTAATGTCTGATGAACATTTGAAACCACTAAATGAGATTAGTGATACCATCACTTTTCAACCGATAATTGGAGCATCTAAATATTCTGGTAATAGTGATAGATTTGCATATTATCAAAATATTGGTAACAACGGCGGTGATCGAGCATCGGCTATTTTAATTCCTAATTCAGCTGGTTTCATGGAATTTAAAAATAACACTAATGCTAGTTTCGATTTAAAATATTTTGGACCAACCCCAACCCTACCATTAGGAGTTAATGATATTATTATTACTAAATACATTTATGATGTTTTTAGACAATATGATTATCGTGATATTGAAACTGATACAACTATTACCATTGAAAGCCCGCAAGATTTAATTAATAAATCGATTAAGCTTAATGGTGAATACTACCGTATTGTTGGAATTGTTGATACGGGGGTTAATTTGGAACGCTTTGAAGTTCTAAATTCGCCGACTACAGATTTTTCAATCGGCACCATGCTACTTCATAATGAATTTCAAAATTTAATGAATTATAGTTATCATAATGTGTTCTTTATTAGTAAAGAACGCTTTGAAAATTTAAAAATTAATGTCTTTAGTAATAACTTTAACATGTCTTACCGCAATGATGGTTTTGATAATTATATTCATTCATTCTACGAAAGAAATTCTTTACCGAGCGAAAATGTTGTCTATGCTAAAAATAAAACTGCAAGTCAATTAACTGATAAAGATATTTTAATTAATGCTATCGCTTTTGCTGCCATCCAAAAAGAGTTCTTAGCTGGTAAAGTTGAAGAAACCGATGTAATGGAGGAACTATATAATAGAAGAAGTATTGAAGAAATAAGAGTAGAAGCAGTTAAACAACATGGAGAAGAAAATGTTAAGCCTATTTCAGAATGGGATGAAGATGATAAAACTAACTACGGAAATATGTATTTGAATACATATTATCGGTTACATGATGAAATTCGTTTAAATTTAGAAATTGCCTTTATGAATGATCTTAACGCTTTTGATATTACATTAACATCAACGACATATAACTCACAAGGACAAGCGCAAAAAACTAATCATACTTTTAATGTTGTTGGAGTGTATAATTATTCAGCAAGTGATTCATCATATGATGCTACGATGGCTATAAGTAGAGAAACTGGTGAAAATCTAAAGTTTAGACTTGAAGGTCCATACACTAGCGCAATTGCCCCAATCTTAAATAATTCTAATGATGTTTTAAAGAAATACGCCGTTTTCCATTTTGATAATGACGGTTCTGTTCATTATTCAATGCGAAATGCTGTAATGGCAACGTTAGATAATGTTAATAGTCTAATCGAAGTATTATCACAAGTATTTTTATATATTGGCATTGGATTTGCCGTGTTTGCTTCACTATTATTGCTTAACTTTATAGGCACATCTGTCAGTTATAAGAAACAAGAAATTGGTATTTTAAGAGCAATTGGAGCCCGCGGAAAAGATGTTTTATCAATCTTTTCAAAAGAAGCCTTGATCATTGCTTTTATTAATTATGTCATTGCGATGACAGGAGTAATTATAGCAACTATCTTATTAAATAATCTATTACGTGAACAATATGGACTACTAATTACCATTCTAAACCTTGGTATTAGACAGTTTTTATTAGTCTTAGCTGTTAGTATTGGTGTTGCTTATATATCATCTGCAATTCCTGTTTTCAGAATTGCTCGCAAACGACCAATAGATGCGATTAGAGACAAGTAATAAATAAAAGCTTTAATAATATTAATAAAAAAGACTAATTAGACATAATTGCTTTAATTAGTCTTTTATTTTATGTTATACT
>CAZRJV010000026.1:0-15882 GCA_964600625.1 uncultured Acholeplasmataceae bacterium | reverse complement strand
TTTGCCCCTTTAACATAAATCGACCTCGCTCATTTACACTAAATTTGGCACAACGTCGTACTAAACTAATTCCAAACGTTGTACCAAATTTATTTAACTATTATACAGTATTTATACAATTATTAAAAAATTATTTTATAACCATGTGTTTGGTTTTGGTACACCAACTATATCAACACTAACATAATATCCAGCAGCTTCTGTTGATGTATCAAGTAATATAACTTCGTTATACCTTGTACTATTAATAGATACACTAGATGTAATATTAACACCTGTATATGTTTCAACTTTAGTTATTGACCAATTATACTTATCAGCATCTTGAACAGACATTGAATATAAGTATCCATTTAAAGCTGTAAACTTACTAGCTGGTTTATACTTCCAACTTCCAACAATTATACTTGTTTTACCTCTATTAATTCCAGCTATATTATTGTTATAACTATCATACGATAATGTTATATTTTTACTAGGTAAAACATAATCGTATGTACCACTTTTATCTTTATACCTTACACCACCATTAACACATGTAATATTTTTTAATGTCAATAATAGTTTAGACACAACACTATTATTAATATCAGCTACATCTTCAATAACAATACATGGATTTCCAATTGTTGAAAGTTCCATATTTACAAATTCTAATGTTTGACCAGTCGCTAATGCTGTAGGTAAATTGTGTAAATATATAGTTGCATTATTATATGCTACAGCTACACAATTTTTAAATAAAATATTACCTGTTCCAGCACCAACACCTATTGCACTTTTAGTTGATTGAGAAATAAATTTACAATTTTCAAATAAAATGTTACCTACTGTTCCACCATGTGATTGTGCTTCAATGTGAACAGCATAACTATCACCTACACCACCAACAACAATTTCATAGAAAGTTAAATTAGAAACTGATGTATCACCCATAACATATATTGGTGACTTAGGGTAAACAGATTGAAATTTTACAATTGTGCTTTGAAAACCACTACCCATTAAATCAATTCCGTTATTATCAGATAAATCAATTTCTTCATTATAAGTGCCTGGCATAATGAAAATTAAAACTCTATTTGATGTTGTAGCATATGTTTTAGCTTTAGTTATAGCTGAATTAATAGTTGAAAATTTACATCCTTTTTTACCAACTAATAATATATTAGATTGTTCGTTCAAAGATGTGTTTAGTAATAATTCATTAATATCACCAATACTATTTGTGTTATTAGATGAAACTGTTTCAACATCTGAAACTCTATTTTTTATATCTAAAACTTCTGTATTCAAGTTACTAACAGTTTGTTCAGCTGTTTCTACTCTTGTAATAGCATCACTAACACTTGTTTCAACATCATCAACAACATCTCTTAAGTCATTAACTTCTTTTCTATAGTGTTCAACTTGGGCATTATAATTACCAGTTACAACCCAAAAATCTGTATCTGTTAATTCTATATTAGCTGGAACATACGTTTTACTAGTATAACTAGCACCTTGATAAGTTACAATTGTTAATGGTTCGTATGATTTAGACTTTGACCATTCAATAGGTGTTGCAAAAATAGGAACATATCTTGAACCAACATAAATATTTTTATTATCCATAATCAATTACCTCTTTCTTTTTTATTCTATACCAATTAAATTGAAACCAGCTGTTATGATATTTTCTATTGTATTAGCTTGTTCATTAACCGTTGTAGTCAATGTTGAAGTAGTTGTTTCAACATCAGTTATTCTACTCTCTAAACTTGTTAAATCTAATGATGAAACTATAATTCTTGCTAACTCACTTAACGCTATTTTACTTGTAACACCGTTAGCATTAACTATAAATACATCTGTGTCAGTTAAATTAGTAACTGGTGGCAACGAACTAATTTTTTTGTATTCAAATTCAGCCATTTATTTCTACCCCCTTTCCAAGTTCGCTAGTTAATAATTTATTTCGCTCTGTACTTAATAAATAAGTATCAGTCTGTGAACTTAACATAAAACAAAACGTGTTCTTATTATCACCAATTTTATAAGCATTTGAAATTTCACTTAGGGATAATAATAAGTTAAAATGTTTACCCATTTTATCACCTACCAATTTAAAATTAAATGACCATACAGCGTACTACTAGTATCAACTATAGTATCAAATTGTATAAAATTCCAATTATCTGGTACATATGCTACAAAATATCCATCATTACTTATACCAAACTGTACAAACTTAGCAATTTTACTCACCATTTCTTTTAAGTTTCTATCAATCCATAAGGATAAACTATCAATATAAAGACTTACATAATCACCGTTTTTAACTTTGTCTAATTCATCTTTAACAAAGTCAACATCTTTTCTTAGTTCTATAAAACTCTTTCCATATGGGGCAATCATATCAACAATTTCTTTGTTATTTTCTATTAACTTATTAAGATAATCAACAACTTTTGATAAAACCTCATAATAACTTAAACTATCATCATACACTAAAGGTAAAATTTTTTGTGACCAGAATTTAAACTCTTTTAAATCTCTCATATAAGTACCACCCTTCTTTACCACAAATTAATAAATAAATCTTTTAGTTCTTCAATAATCATAACATCAATATTTATAAATGTGTTCCTATACTTAACTAACATTTCTGAAAAACTTTCACCACCTCTTTTACCCTTTACACTTTCTAAATACTCGTTTAAATTATTAATAACTGTACTGTTAGTTTTCTTATTCTCCAGCTTTGAAGTACCACTTCCAGTATTTTCACTTATCATTTCCCCAGCTTCATCACTAATATTTGTACCGTTATTAGTTGTTTTACTAGCATTTGTTAAATAGGTTTCATTGTTAATATTAACTAATGAACCTTGTGGTGTATCTGAATATAAATCATATCCAGTTTTATCTGTAGTTGATGTTACATTTGAAACAGTGTTTTGCTTACTATTAAAAGTGTCACTTCTTGTGGTGTCTGATAAAAGTTTTTCATCATCATTTTTAGTTTCATCTTTTTTTCCCTTATGTTCTATAGTATAATCAACATCATACATAGGATTGAACTCTAATAATTCTGATTTATAAAGCTGGTTATAAAAAGGCATTATTTCATTCATTCTAGTATCTAACCTTAATTTCCATAAACCAACTGTTTCTTCACCGATTTCCCTAGTGTAATAATGTTTTAATATTTTTGTTTCTAATACCCCTCTATAACTTTCATCAAATATAGGATATTCAAAATTAAAAATTTTCTCCCTACTTGTAGCAATTATAGTTTTTATGTCCTTTTGTCCAGCACTTTCTTCTAAACCAGCACACACCTCGCATATACTTCTAACTTCTGTGGTATACTTAGCCATTAGATATCACCTTCTTTCATACCATTATTGTCATAGCTTTCATCTTCTGGAAAATAAAAATCTTCTCGATACTCAACTGATATATTTAAATTAAACAGTTTGTTGATTTTCTTACAAGCTTCTTGTCTAGCCGATAGTCTAGGGTATCTACTTGCTACTACACCCCCCTGGTTTTTCATGATTTCATCTTGTAACAATCTTTCTTTCTTTTGGATATTAACATTTGAAATTCCTAAGTATGTTAAAGCTTCATTCCAGATTTGTGTTTTTAATGTATACAAATTGTCAGCTACATATGGTGCGTCAGTTTTTAAAACAGATAATGACTTTGTATTTAAAGCTTTATCCCCAAAAATGAAGGGTTCGTTCCCATCATATTGCATATATAAATTTTTCATTGTTAATCTTTGCGTGTCATCACATTGTATCAATATTGGTGTTTTTTGTGCGTTAGCATTTACATCTATTGCTCTATCTAAATTATACAATCTCTTTGCGAACATTTCCACATCTAACATAGAATTGGTTCTTAGTAGATTGTTGAAAATAATTACACTATCATTTTTGTTCAATTCTTTGTTATAACCATTGGTAGAATACGCTCTACGCACGTTTGGAACACGATACACGTCTAGTTGACCCCCAACCATACACTGTAAAGCCAATTCCCCCATTACTTCATCTTTGAAAAATATTGCCATTCCTTCACTAAATAAAGTTAATTCCAAAAAACGTGGGTCAACGCTATTTGGTAAGTTTTTCCATTCAAACATACTTATAGCTAATTCCGTAAGCCTATTGTAATACTGAATATAGGTTCTATTATTCATATAAGCACTTTCCCATTTTTCCTTCTTTTTATTTCTCACTGTATCACCACCTTATAAGTTGTTATTTCTTCCGTAATCTCCAACCCAGTTACCATGCCAAAACGTAATACCTTTATTATAATTGTCTTTTATTTTAGTCATATCATCTGCTGGAACACTACCAACTATTTTTATATCAATAGTTTTTACATAGTTCCAAGAGGGTCTACCAGTAATATTAGGCACTTTTACTTCTTTTGTTGAATATCCAAACATTGAAAAATAATCATCTATTATTCTTAAATGTTCTTCTTGTAAACTCATTTTTCTAATATAGAAATTTTTTCTACCTAGTGCTACATTAATACCAGAACTGTTAGCGTTTCCTTGTGATTGTGGTGGCAATACAGATTTTTTATGTCCTTCTGTTATTAAATTTGTAATACCACTTAATCCACTCGCAACCATACCAACACCAGCTGGATTGCCATAACTTACAGATATAGCCCCACCGATTGATGACATTATAGAAGAAAAAGCTGTTACACCTATGGAACTAGAATTTTGTGCCAACCACGCTTTGAATAAATCTGTGTTATATGCACACTGTGGAAAATTACTCATTAATAAACCATGTTCATAGTTAAGTGGGCTATTTGCATATGACGCTGGATAAAATAAAACACTAGGATTTGGTGAACAATCACCATAGTAATAAAATTTGCAATAATCAACATTTTTTGAAAATAATTCATACCTATAATCTGCGTCACCACCATCACCATTTACAACATTTATAAAATTATATGGATAAATGAAAAGTTTATTATTTTTGGGAATATAACCGTTTGTTAATGATGTATAATTCTTTTCAATGGTCAATGTTTCTGGCACATTTATTTTACCAAAGAATTGTTTTGGCATCATAAAAATTGATACAATACCGTCACTCCAACCATTAGCGTTGACTTGTGATAAAAAGTCGTTAGCTTCTACCTCACTATTAAAACTTCTATACAACAAACCACTATAAATGTCACTATACATTGAACCACTAACACTTTCACCTTCATTATCAAAAGTAGTTACAATTACTATACACAATTCCATTTCTGTAAACGCATTATATAGTAGTCCAATTTCTACAAATTCCCCAGTTTCTATTTTTTCATCAACAATATTATTTCCGATTGTATCATCTAAAATGTGTTCTCTTTCTACAAAACTAGGTTTTATTGTATAATCAAAGTACCATGTTTGCATTACATCTATTTCAAAACTAATTTCACACGTAACATCATTTACATATTCCACTTTTGTAATAAAAGCGTAAAACCATTTTGAACCATAGTTAGCGTTTTGAAACATCATATAATTACAATCATAACACTTATCACTTGAAAGACCCACCCTTGATACACCTTTTTGTACACGTTGGTAAGTTTGTTTTGTTAGGTTATGCTTTATAAATGTATTAAAAAAGTTAGTTTGTTCTGAACTATTTCCAAAACTAAATGTATCGGTATAAGTATTATCTAGTGGAACATTTTTTAATAGCTTTATATTTGTTCCTGGTTCTATATACATCTTTTCTTCACCTCTTTTATAAAAGGGCTACATATTAATAATGTAACCCTTTTTTATTTAAACTATTGTTAATGTAGCACTATCACTAACAAGTGGGGCATACACACTTGTTGCTACTATTGTAGCTGTACCAGTAGCACCTTCATTAATTGAAACTAGACCACTTTGAGTTACTGTTACATTTTCATTATCAGTAACACTCCATGTTACACTTTGTGGTGCAAAATCAGTAGTAACAACTGACGCACTCATTTGAACTACTTGTCCAACACTAACACTAGCTGTAGCTGGTGATACTGTAACACTAGTTACACTAGGTGTTCCAGCTATAAAAACAGCGTTGTTTGCAAAAGGTGAAATACTGAATGTTTTCCAAACATGATACCAGTAATTCCAATATAAACCTTCACCATTGTATTGTTCTGTAAAGTTATAGAAATTGTCAAAAATCATAAAATAATCTCTATCCACCATAATACATGGAATTGAATCTAAGGCTTCCATTTCATCAGTAGTAATAGCTTTGTAGGTTGGGTCATCTGCAAAAAGAACATCTAATCTAGCTTTATCTAAGTCACCAAAACTATCTACTAATACTCTATGTCCAGAAAATTCTGCTTTACTCATGTTAAAAGCACTAGCAAGAACTTCTACGTCCATTTCAGCGTCAAATTTGCTATTTATGAGTAAAAACTGGTCATCTTTTTTGGTGTGAGTTTGAACACCAGTTAAGTTATATTTAGATGACAAAAATTCAAACTTATTTGAAACACCTTTAATAGTTGAAACAATAGCTTTCATGTTAGAAGTTTGAACCGTTGGAACTGTAACTGGATAAAGCTGTCCATTTAAAATTCTTCTAGCTAACATATATTTCATAGTTTGAAATTCATCATAGTTTGCCCCAGTATACATAGCGTCTACAATTTTTGCTATTAAATCTGTAATACCTTGCCAAGATAAAAACGCTTGTCTAAGCTGGTCATTCTGAATTGTAGCTTTATAATATTTCTGATAATTCATAATATGAAATGCTGACCGTACATCTGGAATTTCTCTTTTAAAAACAGTTTGTTCTGCTACACTAGGGTCAAACTGAAAAGGTTTTGCAATATTAACAAAAATTTCTTCAATAGTTTCACCAAACTCTAACAAACCTTTTTTGAACATAGCCCAAGGATTATCATACATTTTACTAGTAACCATTACTTTTCCAATTCTGTTTACAAGTGCGTTTAAAAATTCATTTTGTAATGAAGGATAGTCCATAATAACAGCACCGATTTCCCTAATACTTTCAGCGTTTGGTGTAGCTTGTGGAACATAATTTTGGTAGTTTTGTGTTGCTGAGTTTCTGATTACATTTAAAATATCTACTGAACTATTTGTTAATGTAACAATTTTTGGTTTTGTAGCCATAATTTAGCCCTCTCTTTCCTTGAATAAATCATCAAATGTTTTAATAGTTTCATCATCTTTTACATCTTCAATTTGATTTCTAATTACCTCGTCACCAGATGTATTCTGATTAAAAAATCTTTCTTTGTATCTGTTTTTCCACGTTTCATCTAATTCTTGATACTTTGTTTTCCAGTCCTCACCATCAGTATTTACTTTACTTTCAAGGTCATTATAAGTATCTGTTACATCTTCAATAAATTTTAAGCTATCTTCCGATACATCTTCACCTATTCTTTCTTGTAATACACCTAGAAATTCCTCTTTACTTAATATTGCCATATTATAACTCCTTTCTAAAAAATACGCTTACACATTAACCATAGTGGCATACTTTTTGTTATTATTGAAGGGTCTGGGTCTGGTTCTGGTGGTAATGGTGGTTCTTCACCACTTAAAAATGTGTACCAGTATTCAGCTTTTGTTATTCTATCTTGTAAAGCTTCAACACCAGCACGTTCATAATTCTTTAAAAATGCTTCTGTTAAATACGCTACACTTTCATTTGATGTTTTAAAATCATCATATGTGATAGGAAAGCTACTTGTTTGTAACCATTCTGTACCATAAGGTTGTGCGTCTATACAATAAACTTGCCAATAACCATTGTATTTATTATGATTTGCAGAATTAGCCCAGTTAATATATTTTGAACTAGGTGTCCATTGTACTAAACCAAAACCAGCACTTGTACTTCCTATGGTGTAACCTATCTGCCATTGAGCTGGATTGATGTAACTTTCTCTTTCAATGTTTCCCAACAACCCACTTATAGCATTTAATGACCAACCATACCCATTAAGTTGTCCATAAATTAATAATGCGTTATTTTGTTTTTCTGATAAACTAATAGGATTAACGTTATTACTTTCTTTATATACCCACGTCATGTTATCACCTCTTGAGTAAACTATTAACCTTTGATTGCACAACACTATACATATAACCACTATTAGTAAGATTATTTTTTCGTTCTTCACCATTGCCCCATTTACCTTCAATCACTTCTCTAGCTATTTCATCATAGCTTTTTGACTTTGTAAATAAATCAAACAATTCTTTTTCTGCGTTTCTTCTTCTAATTAAACCAGTAAGAACTTTACCATTTGCTTTACGATATTCTGGAATTTTATTACTTATTTGTGTAATACTCCTTGTGCCATTTTTTGTTAATTGCTTGATGTTTCCAATGTTGAAAGCAAACGACACTAAAGCGTCAAATTGATTTTGATTAAAAGAATATTTTTTCATGTACGTGTTTACATGATTTACATATTTTTGGCAATCATTTTTTAATAATTCATCTGCCTGGGAAAGTGTTATTGTCATACCTTCACACACATTTTTATTATAAAATTTTACAAAACCAGTATGCCCCCAACCTATTGTCCACACTTTAGCAGGACATAAGTACGCTTTTAATCTACAACCTTCAAATGATTTTATTAAATCTAACCCTTTTTCAGAAATATCTCTTTTCACAACTTCAACCCCTTTCTAACATATCACATAGTTTCTGTAGTGCTAGTGTATTATTATTTAAAGCTGATGTGATATTAGTCATTTCTTTGTCGTGTTGTTCATTGAGGTGTTTAAGTTCTTCCCTTTGCTTATCTGTAACATATTTAACGTACCACCCCATAGCCAAACACATTGCAATAGGAAAACCAACCGTTGTGATAATTGATGTAATTACACCATAGTCCATATTTCCATCACCCCCTTATCTTTTACTATATTATAACATAAATGTTGATATATTACAAGTTTTATGTTATAATATAGGTAAGATAAATAAAAACTTTTTTAAGGTGGTGTAACCAATTGTCTAAAAATAAATACTATGATGGAACTAAATTATTGTCATTACTTGATATAAACGGAAAAAAACCAGAAATTTATATTTGTACTACTAATAGAACTGGGGGAAAGACTACATATTTTGGTAGATTATGTGTTAATAGATTTATAGATAAAGGTGAAAAATTTGCACTTTTGTATCGTTTTAATTATGAATTAGATAATGTAGTTGACAAATTTTATAAAGATATAGGTACACTTTTCTTTAAGGGGAAAGAAATGACTAGCAAAAGAAGGGCATCTGGTATCTTTCACGAGTTATTTTTAGATGAAATTTCTTGTGGGTATGCTATTTCTTTAAACAGTGCTGACCAAGTTAAAAAATATAGTCATCTTTTTAATGACGTTCAACGTATGATATTTGATGAATTTCAATCTGAAACTAACCATTATTGTTCTGATGAAGTTAAAAAATTATTGTCAATCCACACATCTATAGCTAGGGGGCAAGGAGAACAAGTTCGTTATGTTCCAGTTTATATGTTAAGTAACCCAGTTTCTATTATCAACCCTTATTATGTGGAACTAGATATTTCTGCAAGGCTTAGAGATGATACAAGGTATTTACGTGGTGATGGTTTTGTTATGGAACAAGGTTATGTGGAGAGTGCTAGTGTTTCACAAAAGGAAAGTGGTTTTAATCGAGCTTTTGCTAGTAACTCATATATTGCCTATGCTAGTGAATGTGTATACTTAAATGATAATAAAGCCTTTATAGAAAAACCTTCAAGTAAAGGAAAATATTTAGCCACATTAAAATATAATGGTTCTGAATATGGTGTTAGAGAATACCAAGAGGAAGGTTTTATATATTGTGACAATAAACCAGATACTACATTTAATTTAAAAATAACAGTAACCACAGATGACCATGAAATAAATTATGTGATGTTAAAAAGAAATGACTTTTTCCTATCTAATCTTAGGTGGTATTTTGAAAGAGGGTGTTTCAGATTTAAAGATTTAAGATGTAAAGAAACTGTTTTAAAGGCTTTATCTTATTAGTGGTATCTGCTTTTGTCTGATTATTTGACTAACTAGGAAAGCATACGTGGAAAATCGTACCTGGGAGAGTTGTCGATTATGCTAATCGCTTTTAATCAACAAAAGTTTAAGATATAAAAATAGTAGATAGTGAAAACTATCTACTATTTATTTGGTTATAGCTGTGTTTCAGTTAAATTAATATCAATTCTAATAATGTTCTTAACTCTATACACAGAAATTTTACCGTCTAAACATTTTAATTCAAGTTTTGGAATATCTTTATTTTCAGTTAATAATTTATATGATTTGTTTATCCATTCTAAATATTCTCTATTCATATTTTACCCTCTTTCTAAAATTCTATGTTATCATAACATTGATTTTTAAAATCACATCTACAACACAAGTGTCTACAATTTCCTTTTATCCATTTTATCCAAAATATTTTAAAACCTCTTTTCATTTTACTACCTCATTTCATAAGTTGTTTCAACTAGTAGCACACCACCCCTAATTCTACGTGGCATTAATTTCCCTGGAACATTTAAACCAACCTTAAAATCTGTTAATTCTCTTTTTACTTTAAGAAATTCTAGTTCATGTTCTTTATAGCTATCACCTTCTTTTTCTTTGTACCCTTCCATAGAAAGCATAAAAAGATTTTTGCATTTCTGTGGCATACCAGCACACTTTATATCATAATAAGGTTTTTCAATTAGTTCTGTGTCCTCATGTGTAACGTGTTCAATATATGTTTTTTGTCTAACAAAAATAGCTTTATCCCAGTTACTTTCTATTGACCAACAACAAAAATTTTTATCGTGAATATTTATTCCTTTAATTTTATCTGTAGAAATATTACAATGAATACTATCGGTATCAGCGTATATGAACCCTGGCTCGTGTAGTCCATGATAATTTTGCTGTGCTGTTCTTATTGTAAAATTTCTAGCATAACTTGTAATAGCCGAACCCACTGGAATATATCCAGGTTTTTTATTACTTTCTTTTACTGGTAAAAAACCTACTGTTTTATTATCTTTAATGTAAGCAATTTTGAAGGAACTGTCTACACTACTAGCCATTTTTCCATAAAGATTATTAAGAAATAATTTTGCACTTTCACGTAAAGCCCCTTTACTTTCTAATTTAATCTTTTTATACTTTTCTATGTATTCATCAAATAACCCTATTTCACTATAAAACCAGCAACCATCTAAAATTTCAAAATCTATTAATTCATAATGTTCTTTTAAAAGTTCATAATCAGTCATTGTTAAAGTTAATGTTACTCTAGTGTCTTTTATATTACCGTCTTTATCTTTATAAAAGGCATAATATTTATCTGTTTCTTTATCTTTTATATCACTAGTTTCCAGCATTTCTGTTCCCTTATATAAGAAGTTTCCTTTTATCTGTATGAACGGTAACTTGTCCTTTTTTAAATAAAATCTAGTTTTTATTCTTATGAAATAATATTTATTTAACCCCAGGGCTTTGCTTGGTATTGTGTTACCCTTCCAAAAATAAGGTTTTCCTACTGGGTAACGATTTCCACTTTCACTTGACATCATACTAGGGTACAAAGAGTTAACATCTGCTGTAGTGCCGTTGTAATATATCTTATTTTCTTTACCTTTAACTAAATAGCACCAGCCACCCTTATAAGAGTGTCTTATCCATTCCCCAGCGTTTGGTTCACCAAAACTTTGTAAGTCTAATTCATTTTCATAAACATCTGGAAAAAACATATTGTAATCATCTTTTCCCATTATAACCTTAAACTCTTGTAAACAGCAAGCCCCTATTGTTAGCTGTGTGTGTCCTTGTGCAAACATTATTTCTAGTGCTTCTTTAACAACTAATACGTCATTTTTTATGTATTCTTTTTCTTCATCTGTAATAACACACCCAGAATATCTATAGCCTTCATATTCCATTTCCATTTTCTTGTGTTTTGTTCCAAAGCTATTTCCAATTTTCTTTACACTAAAAGGTAGTAGTTTTAAGCTATCACGTATTTCAATTATTTTACCATTAGTTTTTATAATTATAGTGTACCATTGCCCCTTATCTGATATACTGTATTTAAAAGAATTAGCTGGCATATATTTTTCATTTAACCATTCAACTTCATTTATTTCATCACCAACTTTTTTATATGCTTGCTTATATCCTAGTGTAACTAATAAATAATCTAACCAAAACGAACCATCAAATTTTAAGTTGTGATAATAAATAATGATATTTTCTTTCATGTTTCTTAAATATTCAAACTGTTCATTAATGGACTGAAAAATTTCCACATCTTCTGAACCAAATTCTACGCTGGCACTAGCCCAAACTTCTGTATTAACTTGCCCCTTATAAACTGTAGTTTCAAAATCACCCATGAAGTATCTATATTTACGTTTTTTCAATATACTACACACCTTTTTATATTTATAATGTGGCTTTTTTATTCTTCAACTATGTAACCAATTTCATTAAACTCAAATCTATCCATCATATCTTTTTTATATTGAATTGATACGTCTGGTAAGTAATTAATTAAATTACTAGCAAAATCAGAAACAGCTGCTTGACTATCGTGACCATGTTGGTTCAAATACTCGTGAAATTCCTTTGGCATATTTTGTAAAGAATCTGAAACACTCTCAAACCCTTCTTCTTTTATTAATGTGTTTACTAAGTCTAATAACGGTACAGCTATCCCTTCTGGAAACCCAGAAATATATGACTTGAAATTCATAACTATACTAGTGTTAAAATCGTAATATTCCATTACGTTATTGTTGTTCGATTTTAAGTTAAATTTTCCACCCTTATTTGATTTTAATGAATCTATTTCACGTTTTCTTTTATTTTGCTGTTTAATGTCCTCTCTTATTTGTTTTCTATTACGTTTACTTTTAGTTGTCAGTATTTCCCCAGTTTCTTTAATAACAAATCTACCTTTGTTTTTTAATTTCCATGGTGTAATACGCTCTAATCTTCTAACACTAGCTGATGTAATTTTCTTTGGTTTTTTAGGTAATATATCACCATCAAAAATATACCCTTGTTTCCTAGCCCTATATAACGCTTGTTGTAGTCTGCGTCTTTCCTTCATGTATTGAACTTCTAAAGGTGACTTATTTCTTCTAATCAATGTTTTCTAACCCCCTTGTAATAAATACCCTATATAGCTTAATTACTACATAGGGTATTTTATGTAACTTTTATTTAATCCCGGTTAAAACTTGCGTATAATTGGAGTGGAACTTTGTACCTCTGGGATTAAACTTCTGATACATCATCACTCTCAAAAGGATTGAATGGTACGTGTTCTTCTAAAGATGTGACATTTATACTCTTTAAGTATGCCACTTGGAAGGATTTCTTTTTAAAACTAGCTTCACTAATACCAACAAATAACGTAACTTCTGAATCTTTTCCAATATCTTCTAGTTTAATATCTTCTGTTTCTACACCATCATCATAAATTGTTACTGGATATTTGCTAGAAGTTTTAAAAATTAGTTCACCCTTTTCTGTTTCCTTTACTGGTGTGCTATCGTACTTAAAGTCGTCTAGTTTTAATTTTTCAATTAATTCTTTAGCACGTTCTTCTGTGAGTAATAACGTTACAACTGTTTTATTATCATCAGATTTTCCACAAAAATTTACTGTACCACTTATTTTATAATTTTCAGTTTTTGCCATGTTATTTTCCTCTTTTCTTTTTAGTTTTCATATGGTTTCCTGGTTACTGGGTCAAGTACAGTGGCATTGTCAATAAAAGCTTGTTCTGATAAACCGTAAAGAGTTTCAATTTCTTGCTTGTCCACTACGTGAACAGCTTTCACTTCTTCATTGTCAATTTTTTCAGAAACTGCCTTCATTAAAGCTTTGTCATCTTTAAACGTTCTAGGTAAAACAAAGTACTGGTTAAAAGGTTCACATGTTGTAAGGTTCATACATAATACGTTCACCTTTGTAGTTGTGATAGTTCTTGTAATCATTGGTTTTCTTGCCATCTTATTTTCCTCTTTTCTCTTATTTTTCTACACCTGGTGGTGTGAGAGGTACTAAGTGGATTTGAACCACTTACAAGCTAGTGTTAGTACCTGGTTAAACTATATAAATATTTTTATTGTGTAATCATTTACTATTGCAAATCCTTTAACTTTTGACTTTAAAATTTCAACTTTACTTTTTAACACTTTAGTTGTTTTATTTGTTAGTGGTATAAATATTTCGGTAATATCAAATTCCCCTAATGAAACAAAGTATTCTGAACCTAATATGGTTGTTTTAGTTTCTATTTTTACTAATAAATTATTCTGCATTAATAATTCTATAAAATCTTCTACGCTCATTTTGTACCCCTTTCTTAAATCCAGTTATACACTACATTGAAATCTGTAGTTAATAAAATAGTTGAAATCTGTTTGTCAACTTTTATAAACATCTTTTTTTCTGGAATACACCAAATATTATCAGCTATTAATTCAACATGATACAAATTTATAAGTTGTTCAAAAATTGTTTCCAGCATACCCCTCACCTACCTTTTATGTATTTGCAAGTTGTCCTATCCCCCTTGCAAATACATTATCTCACATATACCAATATTTGTTAATAGATAAACTGTAAACAAATTGTGAACAAATTATGAACAAGTTTTATAATATACCGACCCATTTTCTACTTTTAATTCATAACCCAGAGAAACAAGTTCCTCTAAAATTTGCATAGCTGTTATAATATTACAAGTGTTTAATATCCATAGTTCTTTATACATTATAAAACCCCCTTTACAAAATTTATAATATACCGACCCATTTTCTACTTTTAATTCATAACCCAGAGAAACAAGTTCCTCTAAAATTTGCATAGATGTTGTAAGATTGCAAGTGTTCAGTATCCAAAGTTCTTTATACATTATTTCACCTCTTTTCTTGTTTCCTGGTCTAATTCTTTAGCGTATGAAATAAATTCAAGTTCTGATAACCCATAAAGTTTTTCTATTGAATTTAAGCCTACAATAGAAACAATTTTAATTACATCTGTTTCCAGTTCGTTCTTTAACTCTTTAAGTGCTAACTTTTCGCTAGAATATGACCCGTTTAATGTTACTGTGTTTTTTATAACCTCTTGAGTTTCAATGTTTACACCTAAGTAGTTTACCTCTGTAGTAATTATTGTCCTTGTTACCATGCGTTTTCTTGCCATATTATTTTTCCTCTTTTCATTTTTATTCTACACCTGGTGGTGTGAGTGGTAGTCCAGGGAGTTGCACCCTGGATTATGCTGTTCTACCTATCTAACCATACTAAGTATGAATTATCTTTTGTTTCATATCTCATAATATTTTCACCGTCTTTTGTTCCTAACCATGAACAAGTGAAACCAAAAGTGTTATGTGAACAGATTGAGAATGATTTGCTGTTTTCAGTTGCTATGAATTGTTCAAAACACCAATTGTAAGCTGTTTCTTTTGCGTAGCTCCATGTGTCGTATACGTTCCTTAGATGGTAGCCTTCATAGTTGTACCCCCTATTATAAATGTTTTGCCCAGCTTTTGTTGATAATTTTAATTCCTTCATAATATACCTCTTTCCTGGTACTAAGTACCTTGTGATTTATGTGTTCTCTTTAACTATCTTTATTATATCAGCTTGTATCAATTAAGTGGTGGACAAAGTGTAAATAAATTGTAAACAAACTATGAACAATAAATATAGCTCTTGGTCTCTGGTGTGCCTTAGCCCTTGGTCTCTGGTGTGCACTATCCTTTACACTGTTTACAACTGAATCTAGTGTATCATAGAAAG
>CAZRJV010000025.1:0-17540 GCA_964600625.1 uncultured Acholeplasmataceae bacterium | reverse complement strand
TTAATCCTAGACTTTTAAAGCCAGATATCCACGATAACCAGATTATACGCTAAACCGTTCAGTTTGTAGTGTATCTAGTGGTAGACAAATTTACTTTTTTTAAGCCTTTTTATTAAGTTTTTTTCTCGCTCTCAAACATATATCATTGTAGTTATTAATTGTATTGTTGCTACATGATTACTATTTGAGTATGGGCGTCAACACTAATTATTAACCGGTAATTGATGTAAAGAAAAGAGGATCATCACTTTCGTGAATCACCTCTAATACATAATTCATTCCTCAACTATGTCGAACATCTTTATCTCTTTTAAGTTAGGTATCAATAGTCTGCATTTTTTATAATAATACAGATTTTAAAAATTGAAGAACTATTATTCACCAACTACGTATACTACTATATTCTTCTGAAAAGTTATTAAATCCAAGAGATTGTAGGGCAGTTGTTATAAATTCTATTAACTGTTCACTCTCTTCGGTTTCTATACAGTGATGTATATCATTAATTTCATTTAGTTTTTTTATCAATGCTTTAGTAATCTCATTTGAAGTTTCTAAGTTGCTTTTTCCAATATCTTCCAAAAATTCATCTAACAACCTATCAATCTCTTCTATGACTGTTTCCGATAAGCTAAGAATGTTTAAATGTTGCTTTGCATTTTTCTTCCAAACAATTGTTGGTTTTGATTCTCTAATTTTTGAGAGTGTTAACTTTTGTTGTTTTAATAACTTACTAGGCTCATATTTAATCAAGTAATCTCTATACCATTTATCTTCCATGGAATTATCCCATGTTTGTAACGTAAACTTATCTTCCCATCTTTTTCTAATGTAATCAATACCCCATGTTTTGGCTGGCGATAGTTCTCTAAGTTCATCATCAAATACATTGAACGTTTTAGTTATTTTTGAAGTATTGGTATCAACAATATACCATATTAAACTACCATTTCCTTTTCTCTCACTAATTCTCATATATCTAGGCATTTGAACGTTAACAGGAATTTTGTAATTGCCTAAGTACATTTGTGATTTAATTAAAAGTTCGTATTCGTAAAAATCCTTTAGATAATAAAATCCTTCATTCTCCAAAATTCGATGTATTTTGTCATTCAACAAATTCGTAAACACATTGTAAAACACTCGCACATTAACGCCGGTTTTTCCTTTGCTGATTACTTGAATTAGTCCATATTTATTTTTATCTACTGTTGTAAAAGAAAACAAATCTCCTGATTTTATCTTAACACTCATCATAACCTCCTTTTATAAGAATGGTAAAATTTTTATTATATACTTCGCACCCCATGCCACTGCTTTTTGGTAAATTGGGTTAGAGTATGCTATACTGTTTATTTTGTTAATTAAAGTTCCACCATTTTTTAATAATCCATATTTATTTATTAATGCTTGTTCTAATCCTCGTGCTTGATTCAATGTAAGTTTATTTGCCACTGGATTAGGTACAATTCCTTTACCCGATGAGGCATGTTGTGCTGTTCTACGTGCTATATCATTAGTACGTCCTACATAATTAACTGTTCCATTTGCCTTTGATATATATACACTGTTGACTTTAGCAATAAATGCGCCGTGAATTCCTCCTACAACTGCTCCTATTAATGCTCCTGCTCCAAAACCTGCCATAGCACCAAAAAGGGTGTTTTTCCAAAACTCTGGACTTCCAAAACTCTCTCCTGCAATTATGGATCCAACCGCTCCTGCAGTTGCTCCTACTCCTAGACCGATTGCGGCTCCTATTAGTGTGCCTTTAGCGGCTCCAACTGCGATTGCACCTGCAAGTGTTGCTGTACCTACTCCTGCAGTTAAAACGGTCACGGCAGCTACAACAAGTACCACTCCAACTGCCAAACCTACCCAACCAGCAATTTTCAACCACTTTGGACTGGTTCCTTCTTCGTCTGCTAAACTAATTGGATTGCTTGAACAATATGCAAATAAGTTATAGTTTTCTATATTACCTACATCACCAATTTCACTATCAGGACTAATGAATCTTCTAACTTTTGGACTGTAGTACCTGCTCTTTAGGTAGTATAATCCACTTTCATCATCATAAATGTATCCCTTATAGATAAATGGATTTAATGCTAACAATGTTTCACCAATTGATGTTTTGGCTGCTGTTTCTTGATTTAGCCAATTTCCCCATGCATCATATTTGTATTCTACCATAACATCCCCGTTTTTATCAACTATTGTGTTAATGATACCGGTTAAATCTCTACTATAAAAATAGTTTTCTTTGTTGTATTCAAATCCAACCAACATATCTCTTTCATTGTAATGGAAGAATAGTTTGCTAGCACCTTTTGTTAATGATCCAACTTTATCACCAATTAAATGGTACTGTGTGGTTACATCATCTACTGTTTTGGATGTTCTAATACCTGCATCATTATATTCATAACTGTCACTATCATAGGTCTTTAGCCTTCTACCTTGCCATGTTAATGCTTTGCCTAGGAAATTAGTTGGCACATGGTTAGAACCATATACTATACTTTCTGTTGTTGACACACCATCTTTAAGTGTTGTAATAGACATTAGTTTATCTTTATAACTTGCGTCATAGTTATAGGTTTCTGTTTTATCTACTGATGTAGTTTCACCAATATAGTAAGTAGTCTTTTTAATATTGTTGTTTAAATTATATTCATATTTTATAGTTCTATTGATTGATGGATTATACTCTTCAACCAGTCTAGATAATAGGTCATATTTGTATTTATATTCAATAAAATCTTCGATATCCCCACCGGTGATTTTAATTTTTGTAATATTGCCCATTACATCATAACTATATTCTTTATTATAACCATCAAATCCTTCAATATTTGATACTTGAAGACTTGTTTTTCCAGTATTAGGCTCTGTATATGAATATTTACTAATTAGTTTCTTAGTCGATTGTCCACCTGTATTTAATATTCCTGTATCAATGATATCTTTATGACTTCTACCCATCACATCAATTTCAGTTTTAATACTTAATTGTTGCTCACCTTCAATAATTCTTTTGACTTCATCAATCGCACTACCTAAGTAAGTTTTTCTTAGTGCTAACATCTCAATGACACCATCAATATGTTCAGTTGGCTTACCATTTGTTAACACACTCGAACCAACGTATAGTTTAGTATTTGTAACATCAACAGACGCTGGAACATTATTACTGATATCAAAATCATTTAACCAAATTTTTACATTATTTGATACGAAGGTAACTAAAATTCTATGCCATTGATTCATTGCTACGGATACATTCGTTTCATGTGGTATTCCATTTACTAATAACGCCAATTTCCCTGATGTATTTCTAAATACTTTTAGTTTTGAAGTTGAACCATTATTGAAATCAAACAATGTTTTATTTAAAGAATCACTACCTTCTAATTTAAAGTTAAGTGATACCACACCATATGTAGTTAAATCGTGATTATATGAAAGTAATCCACTAACCAGACCAAACCCTTGCGCTGTTTTATAAGATCCATATACATGTCGTTCTAATGCTTCATCATATTTAAATAATTTTGTTTTATCTAATTTGAATGTCCCATCGATAAATTCGTAATCACTTGGCATTCTACCTTTATTAGATTTAAATGTTCCATTTAGACTCATAACTTCAAAGTTTTCATAAGTCTTTTGGTTTGCAAAACTTACACCAGTTTTAGGTTTTATGTTCATATTTTGAAATCTAGTTTCTTGTTCTCTAATTGTTTGGAAAATTGCATTTGTATACTCATATGCACCAATTGATATTAATGATACTTCCTGTATGAATGGATTATCTGTCATAGATCCTGTAGTTATATTTCGATCCCCTAAAACAAATTTTGTTAAATTTGCTACATAGTTTGTTGTTGAAACAAATCCCGAACTAAATACACCATTCACTGCAAAATCGTACCTAGTTTGATTGATCCCACTTCCTTTATATAATCTTAAACCGATAAAAATTAACTCATTTGTTACTGGAATTGTTCTTGTAGCAACCAAACTTGATGCTGAGTATAATTTAAATTGGAAATTTGAACTTGACTTTGTTAGTGTCACATAGTATTGATCAATTGTATCATTACCAAATGCGAATATCTTGTTTCCTGAAATTGTTCCAGTAAACCTAAACCAACCAAACATGGTCTTACTGTTTTCAAACTTACCTTTCCATTCGTTTCGATTAAATGCCCCACCGTATGCGGCAGTTTTTCTAGTTGAATTAACGGATTCAAGTGGATAAATGATTTTAGAAGTCATCCTATTTAATCTAAAGACTTTTTTATATCCAAATGAAGCTTTCATTCCCCATGCACTAACTGATTTTGCCCCATATAGCCCTGAATTTAGCGCATTATAATCAATAATATCATCATTAAATGCTTTATCAATTCTTGTCTTTAGATTTTCTTTACTATACTCATTATATTCATTTAAGTATTCATAATCATAACTTCTTTGCATACCATTGACATCTATAATCGCTTTTTGAAGCTGCTCTAAATTATCGTAATCATAGTTTAAGGAATCACCATTTTCACGTGTTTCTCTCAATACTTTTCCTTTGTTATCATAATCATAATAACTTATGTTTGTTCCATTTGTTTTTTTAGATATGTTTGAATCACTGTCATATTCATATGAAGCAATGGTATTTGTTCCTAATTTAACTTCTTTTAATCTAAGTCTTGTATCATATGAAAAAGTATAAATATCTGTTCCAATGGTCTGTTTAGTTATATTATCTGTTGTGATTCCATTTTTAACAATTCCGTATTCATATGAAACGAATTGTGTTCCATTTAGCTTAATTTCTGTAACTCTACCAAAAGTATCGTATATAAACTCATAGTTTGTACCATTTTCACAAATAATTTTTTTAAGTAGATTGTTTGCATAATACTCATAACTCGCACTCATGGATGTACCAGATTTAGATTTAACCAATCCAATTAAATTGTTTAAATCATCATAGGAATTCGTAGTCACCAAACCGTTTGCTTCTGTTCGAGTTCTTAATCTTGAGTCAAGATCATAAGTAAATGATGTAACATTTCCCAGTTCATCCGTTGTAGTGAGTACTTGATCCTTTGAATTAAACGTATTTGCAAGTTCTAATGTTTTACCATCGCTTGTAATCTTTGATTTAGCGCGATTGCCATTAACATACTCTAGATCAATCACATTTCCCTTATGATCAATTACTTTCGTAACTTTTCCATCACTGTTATAAGTATATTGATATTGCTCACCGGATTCGTCATTACTTTCAACAATTTTTGATCCATCTGTTTTATATGAAGCACTTGAAACATTATCTGCCTTTTCTAATAAATTGCCCTTTTCGTTATAACTATAATGTGTACTAAAGTTTTCTCTAAATAGCGATATATTATCAATAAAACATTGATTAATACCAATATATTCAATCACTAATTTTACACTATCATAAGGTCTTTTTGTAACTACTGATGTTGAAATAAGTTGCCAATCAGATAATGTTTGATCTGCACCAGATTCTACAGTCTGTACAATCTCATCGCCCTTTTTAAATATAATTTTACCTTTTAAATGTGCTGCATTATCAAATGCAGACTTACCCCAAAATGCAAATGTAAGGTTCTCACCACTAGCACCGCTTAAGGATATTTCTCTTTCAAGAGACTTAAAAACATCTTTAGCAGTCATAAATCTAAATCTTTTTGTACCTAAAACTAGACTATGCGGCAATTCTAGACTCCCTGATACAATTTGATCTTGCGAGTTACAATTAACTTTGGTAAAGTTGTTTAAGGTAGATGACTCTATATCACCACCAAGTAATAAGTTGCCATTAATTGCAAAGGTTTCACCAGTAAATTTGACAGCATCAACTAACAACTCACCACCTGTATGAGTTCCATCAATTATAACCTTAATTGATCCAGCCTGATTCATGTCTTGTAAAAAGATACTAGGAACAACGATTCTTGTCCATTTTGAGTGTTCTGATGTAATTGCTATACTTTCATAATCATTTACTACAGTTTCGGTATTTGGCATACCTGGCTCAGCAAGAACATATTTTGTATATGTAGATTGTACTTTAATCTTTGCACTACCTACAATGTTTTTGGTTTTGACAAAACACTCTAAAGTATATGTTCCATTATTTGGATAAATTGTTTGATGAACTTGTGCAGATGCACCAGAGGTTTTTACAATAGATAATGCATGTCTACCATACACACCATCTTCAACTTGTTTAACTGCTTGAGCATTATTAGTCTTCCAACCTAATGTTGAACCTGATATACCTTCAATACCAAGCAGCTCAAAACTACTATCTAATAGTCTATTTTTTGCAATTGGAATCACACCACTATTATCTGATATTTTTCTTGCAATACCATCCATACCAACTGAACTATGTTTTAAGCTTACTGAATTTCCGCTTGAATCAATTGTTTGTAATAGCATACCATATGCATCATGTGTTAAATAAGCAACTTCACCTTCAAAATCAGATACTTTAGTATAATTTGGTAAATAATCCAATTGTCTATAACTACCATTTGAATACACTGATCCATTTTTTATTGTGTTTGTTAGCTTAACGACTTTATCTCCACTGTATTCAAAATATAGTCCCTCTTTTGTTATTTCATTTGTAATCCGGCTTAATTTTGTGCCCACATGAACAAACGATGTTGTAATGATATTTGGATAACTAATTACTGTTCCAGTATATGTAACTGTTCTAACAAGTTTTTGTAAACTTATTGTAGTTAAACCACTTCCAGAATACGTTAAATATAGTCTTCTATCTTCATTTATAAAATTGACATATTGTACTCTGCCACTCATGTATGATACTGTTACTTGATATCCATCACTAGAAGTTATTGAGTTAACCTGACTGCTTGCATTATAACCAAAGTTGATATATGTTCCATCTTCTTTAGTAATCTTTAATATCATGTTGTTTGCATTAAATTCATACACATTTTTGCTTGCATCAAACATTTTATAATTCTGATAACCACCTTGTATTATATCCTTTACAATGTATGAATTATCCATGTAGTTAATAAAACAGTATTCTTTAGTACCGATATAAATACCATGTTTTGCTGCATCTTCTTTTAGTGTTTTTTCAAAATATGCGATGCTTCCTTCTGGTGAGACAACTGTTATTCTATTGTCTTCAATTTTAAATCCAAAATCAAAATTTGTCCTCCAGTTTCCTATCAAACTATTTTTCATAGTTACTCCAGTTAGTCTTTCAATATAATTAACTGAAAACTTGATCGGGAATTTTTTTGACTCAGTTTGAAAAACATCAAATTGATGTGCAAGTCTACCTGTTAAAGTATTAACAAATGATTGTCCACCAAATGATAACTCATCTGTCAAATAATCAAATGATGATGAAAATGTATCTGTTTGAGCATAAGTTAGTGCAAATAACGTTTTTCCTTCCAATTCTGGATGATTTGGTCCAAAAATCGTTAAATTAGATGTTGAAAGACATCTTAAAGTAAAAGACAGATTTGTTGCTTCTTCTGATAACCATCTATTGAATAAATTCGTTAAATTAATCTCTAACATTCTGCTTTCTGGCGTTCCACCACTTTTACCTATCGTAAATTTTTCATAATGAATATATGTTGATGTATCATATGTTGGTTCATTGTTTCCATGAGTTTGTGATGTTATATAGGCTGATGTATTTCTAAATACACCAATTTCAAATGTACCATACCCTAAACAAGGTATGAGTAGTCTTGCATTTGCTACTTTTTTGATTTCATTAAACGGGATATTGTTAAACTTATATAACATTGTTTGTCCTGTTTTAATTTGATTTGTTGGTTGATTAATATATTTAGTGGAATTTCCATCAACAATTCTGTTAATTCCAATATTAACACCATTTAAGTTTGTAATTTGTTTTAACATGTTTTTTCTCCTTTAAAATATTTTTATTGTGTTATTCATTTCTTTAATTTCTGCATATTTTAGTGAATAACTAAAGTCTAAAACATCCAGTTTTACATTTAGCAATGATGATAAAAACTTTTGCGCTTGGCTGATATAATCATATTTTTGATATGAAACTAGTCCACCATCAATATCGACTAATAAATCAATATCACTGCTTTTATTTAAGTTTCCCTTAGCCATACCTCCATAGATAAACATATGGTTGATCTTGAATTCTTTTTTAAGATATTTTTCATTTTTTTTAAGCGTATCTACCAACTCATCTATTGATATTTCTACACCATTGTTATTAGGACTTCCAATGCCATGTCTTGTTTGATACTCATGCATATAGATATATTCAACCAAATCTTTATGGTTGTCTTCTTTAATCAAGGATTTTAAGTATACTTTATCCGTTTCATGAAATATCACAGGGAAATAGCCGCCTTTAATCAATAAATAATTTCCCATCAATAATGAAAACTCGATTTTTCTGGTTACCTTCAATTTATTGATAATAAATATCATTTTTGCAGCTTGTACATGTGGTACTTCTTCTTTAACAAGGTAATATGATTTCAAAATCTTATCTATATTTTGACCTGTCATTCCTTTTTTTGTTAATAAATAATATGCTGTCTTAATCAGCTCGGAATCTAAAATCTGACTTGTTTGATTTAATAAATACAAAAATGTATCTGCAATTCGTTTAACCTTTTTTTCTATTACAGTGTTGGCTTCCTTTTGATTCAGTGCGATTAACTTATAATCTTCATGAGCTAAATCATAGCTGATTAATCTTGATGTGAATTCAACAAATCTATAAAATACTTTTTCATTTATATTTCCTACTTCCACATCAAAACACCTTGACCATTTCATCATGGACAAAATCAGATTGAACTGCTATATTTACCTTTAATTCTAAAATTACCGATAAATAATCATTCATTGCATATATTTCAAATTCATTTAAATCATCTTTTGTTTCAATTAATAGATCAAGATCACTAAATTCATTTTGTGTACCTTTTGCATATGAACCAAAAATCTCTAATTTATTAATCCCATATTGTAAAACAAGCACATCCTTGATTTTCTTAATCTCTTTGATAATTTCTTCTTGAGATCTAACTTTAACTATTGTATTTCTTACATATGACTCAATGTAGAAAGAAGTAACTAATCTTTTCATGACAGCGATGTCACCACCGTATTTAACTAAGTTTGCTAATTCCTTTGTAAAAGATGGATAGATAATTAATAAACTATATCCATTTTTAAACAACCAGTGATTCATGATTAACTTAAATACTAATAATGTTTGCTCACCAAACCTACTTTCTTTATATGACTCTACAAATAACTCAAACAATTCCATAACTTCTTTAATATTTTTAACACTTGCAAGTGCTAATTCAATCATATTTTTTTCAATTTCAATTTCTAATGCCTTTAGCACTGAATTAAAGGTTACAATATTCATGTCTAGTGCCAAGAATTCCACAAAACTATTATGTATTTTTTTGAATTCTTCACTTTGCTCATGATATTGTTCATACGTAAACTTATCTTCCACTAAATATCTTGCTATTTTTCTTGCTAATTTAGGATTCATTGGTCCCTTTAACTTTTTAATTTCATTCATTTCTTTTCCTCCTTTTCATCTTTTAATAACGCTTCAAATTCAACGTCTTCAATTTCAATTCCAATCTTTTTGTTTAAACCCCGCTGCTCTTCTCCAAGTAATCGCATCACATAAACAACAAAATCAATTAATCTGTCTATTAAAGCTTTACTGGTTGTAAGAATAAACGTTGCTACCATTGATATAATTGTGATTTTGACTGATTCATCCATATTGGTTGCTATAATGATAAAAATTAACAGTAAAACACTTATGACAAACAATAAGATTGATCCAATTAAACTCCACAAAACATTTTTCATAAAAAATTTATTTAAATTTTCTATCTTCTTCCTTTCAAAGTTTGATACATTGTTATTGTTTCTTTGTTCAGGCACTTCATCAAACAAATAAATCACCTCCTTTACACTGTTTCACTTAGAAACCTAATCTTAATCTTTACCCCTATCAAGAAAACTAATTATTTGATAAAATAGAGGTAAAGACCATTAGTAAATATTGTTACATCAATTGCTTAATCACCAGTTTCGCCATTGATAGGTAGATGCTTTGAATCACCAAATCCTAATGTAACAACTAATCGTTCTTCTGCTAAAACATCATTTGCTGATGTTTGGCTTTCAAACATTTGAATCGCTATTACTGCGGTAAGTAGTAATAATGCAATAAATAGTTTTTTCATTTCGTACTCCTCCTTTCCTTGGTTGTACAAGTTCATCTTAACCAAATGAACTCAAGAAAAAAATGACAATTTGTCATTGACATTTAGGAGGATTTATTATATGAAAGATATTGGAACTTTTCTAGAACAACTAAGAAAAGCCATCGGTTTGAAAAGAGGAGACTTTGTAAACGATATTGTTGACCTTAGACATTATCAACGTTTTGTAAATGGTGAATCAACACCTTATACGGATGATTTCATCAAAATACTTGCTGGCACTAAATTATCAATTAATGAAGCTATAAACATCTTTCTTGATGAGGTTGTTTTAGAAAGAAAACAAACAACTAAATTGTATAATGCAATTATTAGAGGTAACTTCAAATCATTTGACTATATCAAAACGACTATTAATGAAGGAGCAATGATAGAAATGAAAAACTTGTTACTTTATGAATATACTTTACTGATAAATAACCACAAGAAACGCTTGATTAATGATTCAACTTATATAAGTTCAATGAAAAAACTAATCAATTATCCTAATCTTTTAAGCAACAAATTATTATCCTTATATGAACTTATGATTTTAGGGGATTTACTGTATTACGTTCCTAGTGATGAACAAACAACTATTGCTAACAAAATTATCTTGATTATTAATCATGAGGAACATCTAATCAATGAATTGGAAAGAAACGACAAGTTATTAAATCTTGTTAGTAGAATCGCAAACTTCCTAGGTACAAATAAAAATTATGATGAGTCAATTGAAATGTGTGATAAAGGTATTGCAATATCCCTTAAATACGAAGAGTTTTATCTTCTAGATTATCTTTACTACTACAAAGCCCTTTGTCTTCATGAATTAGATAAAATACCTGAAAGAAATAATGCTATTATCGAATGTTATTTAATTTTGAAATCAAAGAAAAATAAAGTTGAAACCGATCGGTTTTTGAAATGGTTTAAAGATGATTTTAAGATCACTGATTTTAAATTATTTTTTACCGATAATATTGACATTTAAACAGTCGTTCTATAACAAAAAAGAGGTACATCTACTACACCTGTTAAAAGTGTGGATTTACCTCCTTTTTTCATTGAATTTTATTGATAAATAGAATGTTATTTTCGACACTAATCAATATATTTTCAATCTTATTTAGTTATCTATTCATTATTACTTGAACATAGCCTTACACACATATTATTGGCTAGTATAATTTAGATTGGTTTTATTCAACTAAATTTAATTTTTTATTGAATATCTTATTTCTTAGTTTAGCATCTTTTACTAATTTGTTAAATGAAATAAATTCAAAGTATGCATTATGATTATCGTGATATTTAAAATATTTGTTACCATTATCAATAGTATCAAAGTCACTATCTTCCAATTTTTCTTTCATTTCTCTTGTCAAATCACCAATTACATAACATGTGAATAGTACATTAGGAGCCAATCCATAAACATTATTGTTATAACCTTTAATTTGTTGATCTTTTTTTAACTTTTTAATATATTTAATAATTTGATTTTCAGGACTTCCTTCATTAAAATTATCTCTGCCTGGTCTTTTAATTTCAACAATAGTTATTGAGTCAACAGATGTTTCATTTTTATTAGTTTCGTTTGTAAACGAATTAATTAACAAGAGGTCAGGCCTATCACTAGAATCAACCTTTGCTATTTGTCTTAATGGTATGTCAGAGAAACCATTATATGAATAAGATAATCTTTCATCTATTAGCCATAAGTTATGTGAATCATAATCAATTGTGTCTAATTTTTCACCCATAGGAAATAAGATTTTATGCATAGTTGATTCTCTTTCATACTTATCATTTGTTGTGCCTAATTTAGATTCAAGTAATTCAATTAATAGTTTTCTTCTTACAATATATTCAGCCAAACTACTTTTTGATGTGTTTTCAATTGTATCAACAACTAGTTTAATTTGTTCTTCAGTAACTTCATCATTTTCTACTTTTTTTCTAGTGTCCGCATATATTTCATTATCAATTTTTCTTAATTCTGCATATAATTTACTTCTATCAGAAGTTATATTATATGGAATGTTGTTAAGTCGATCCCTTGTATCTTGCCTATGGTATAAATATCCAAACTGAGGCTGTTCATCATTTATAAACGTCTTAATATTTTTTACTTTTATATCAGTGATTTTTTTTATATCACTAAATAAATAATTACTTATCAATTCATTAATTCTTTTATATCCATTTAAACCAGCAAAACCAGCTTTATCTTTATTTTCATAAATAAAATTATTGAACGCTAATCTTTCACTAGAAACGTCATTATCTAAATATTTTGAGGTAATGTAACAGCTATAATAAAGTTCTTTACCTTCTATTAGATATGTCTCTGGTAATTCAATATGTTTATCTAATTCAACACTTTCAACTACTCTATTTTGTGCACAAAAGTATGCAATATTTGTTTTTTTAGTCAATTTGTTAACTGAAAAAATATGTCTAATATTAAATCGTTCTTCCTCTATATACAACTCTTGGCTTTCTAGTTTTAAAATATACTTATTAAAAAACTCATAATTTAAATTTATTGTTTCCTTTGTTTTTGATTCTATTAGATCAACTTTAACACCTTCATTATTAATTAGATAAACAGATATATGCCTCATTAATTCTTGCGCTATATCTTTCAAATTAAGTTTAGTATTCTCCGAGTATTCTTGTTTCATATTTCTTAACTTAATCTGAGTACCACTTTCAACAATGTCATTTCTTGCTTCTTCATTTTTATGGTCTCTTATTCCTTCATCACTAAATACAAAATCTCTAGTCATGAATTTTTCATCTTTTAAATATATACTCGTTATCTTTGCACTAGTAAAGACTTTTGCCCATGTCAATCTTCCTACACCTTTTCCACCTATTGCTATTTTATTATCAGTATCACTTGTTAAAAAAGCATCATAGTTTTTGTCGTCAAACCCTATTCCATTATCAATAATTTCAATTGTATCTACATCTCCAATTTCATCCATCAATACGGTAGGTTTACGACTTATTTTAATTGCAATGTTGCCAGTGTTAATATTTCCTTTTTCTTGTATTGATTGATACGAATTAACAACTGCTTCATAAAGAGGAAACCATACATCGTTAATTCCCATATTCAAATTCTTAATTCTTTGTTTAATGTTAATTTTCATACTATTCATTTCTCTTACACCCCTATTTCCTTAATAAAAAATGCCATAATCCTTAATTTGAATTATAGCATTTAATAGCAATATTAACAATTTTTTCTATCTACACAGTATACTTCTACACAATATTAAATGTTTTTAAAGATAACTCTTAATAAGACGCTACTAGAATAGCTTGAAAACTAGTCCCTAAATATTCTTTAAAAATATTAAACGAATAAAATTTATGCAATATACTTTTTTTATTTTTGTTAGATTACCATACTTTTAATAACATCACTCATATATTCCCAATCAATATTACCAGATTCATCTATTGGTAATTTGATTGTTTCTTTTTTAAGTTTATTGAAAAATGCTTTTCTACCAAATGAATACTTACTTTTCAACCTCTTAAGTAATGTTACAAGGTAAATTGCAGAAAATTGATCCATATTTTTATGTTTCAATATTGTAATTTCGTCACTAGCGGTAAAATCGCCCTTGTGATAATAAACATCTCCAAACGTTGTAAAAACTATAGCATTTCTTTCAATAAATAATGGATTTGATATCTTATCAGTTACACCATTATTAAATGCAGATGCTGAGACATACGTTATATTTCCTTCTTCTCTATCAATAGAACGTAATCTTTTTCCTCTATTGATATCATCAAATATATTTTCAATTTTAAAAAAATCATATTTAGTTTTATTTGATTGGGAGGGATTAAGTATTTTATCTAATGGGGTAATAATTATTTCTTTAGCTAATTGACTTATATAATCTCTCATATAATTCCAATTTGGATTTCTAGTTCCACTAATTACAGGCAATTTTATTGTTTCATTTTTCAAACGTGTTTGGCTTCTTTTTCTACCATATCCATACTTTTTCATACTTGTTCTAAGAACAGTAACTAAATAAAGTCCTATTTTCCAATCCATAAATGTATCTTTAAGTCTTAAGACTTCCACATGATCAGATGCAACAAAAGGTTTATTTTGAAATGTAGCAATACCGATAGTTGCACTATCAATTATAATTACATTCCCATCATTTAAATATTCATTGTGCTTGTTTTGTACACCATTAAGCGTTGCTTTAGTGGTTAAATAATAATATTTTCCTTCTCCACTTACAGTATTAGATGTAAAACTTTTCGAACTTCCACTTATATCAAAAATCTCTTCCAACCGAAAATATAGCCATGAATTTTCACTCATTATCCTCACCTATAATTTCATAAGCAGAAATTTTTTCTTTTCCAATTTGTTCAATAATATCTAATTCTGTTGGAATCTGTTCTTTTATTTCATCCTTTAAAACCGGATCCTTTTCGTTAATATAATTTAATTCTAAATCTAAAATCCCAGTTTTTTCTTTATATTTGAATAACATATACTCTTTAATTGTTTTTTCAAAGAATGTATCATTTTGTAAAACGGTATCAAAATCTGAAGGTATCCAAGCCTCTGGAATCCATTCATCATTAGACGTTAATCCCTTTACAACTATAGATTTCGATTCAATTACAGTTCTATTTCTTACATCCTTAATCAATTTAGGGAAAATTTGCTTTTTCCACTTTCCTCGTAAATCTTTACGAATGTTTTTAGACAAATCAAATCCATCATACTTAAGATCGTAAAAATATACCTCATCATCAAGTAGATGTTTTCTATCAGTTTTAAAGACAGCAATAGCAGTATGTGTTGAAGCAGATGGCTGGAAAAGATTATTAGGCATGCCTATAACCGCTTTTAAAGTATGTTTTTTATATATTTCTTCTCTATAAGGTTTATAGGATCCATCATTCTTAAAAAATGTTGATTTTGGAACAATTACTGCTACATACCCATCATCAACAAAATCTAATAGACGTTCGATAAATTGCATTTCACTTTTATTATTTCCACTTTCTTTCTTTGATTGTGAATAAGGGGGATTCATAATTCCAAATTTAGGTTTTAGTTCAAGTTCGTCTTTTTCTTTTAGGAAAAAATCTGCATGTTCAATTCGAGCTTTTCCATCTCCTCTAACTAACATGTTTGCGATAGCAAGAGTAAACATCATTTCTGTAATTTCAGTTCCAATTAGATTATTGATTTTTATACTCTCTTGTTTATGTGGATCATTTTTTGCAAATTTATTTATTTGAAAATTCATAAATGTAGTTAAAAATGTGCCCGTCCCAAGACACGGATCAAATATTACATCTTTCTCTGAAATACCTCCAGAAAAAATATCTAGAAGTTCTACCATTAATTCTGTTATATGTTGTGGAGTTAGAACAATACCAAGATCTTGTCCATCTCCTGTTGCATATCTTAAGAATTCTTGATAAAAAGTAGCCATGACATCAAATTCATATTCTTTAGTCAATATTCTCATTAAAGGATATATAATTTCAACTAATTTTGATAATGATTCACTTGATAATAATTGTTGGTTATTTAATGAATTTTCAACTTGCTTTATAACAATGTCAATTTTCTTAGAATTTTTCATGTTTGTATTTTCAAGAACTAGTTTGATATCATTCAACAATAAATTTTTAATTATTTCAGACGAAATCGCCTGTGTAGGATTTTTCTTCTTTAGATTATTAATATTGCCAGAAACCTCTTTATCATACAATGAAATTATAATACCTGCAAGTAAAGTTGGTCTATCCGTAGCGATAATGTCACGCAATAAATTATTAACATTTTTCATTGCATCGCTAATTTCTTTAATAGCCTTTTCCGTTTCATATACATGGAATAAATCTAAATATTCATCTTCGGTATCATAAAGATAATCGATTTCCCGATTGATTATATTGTTTTCTTGAATAGTGAAAGTATCTATTAGATGTATACCATCTAAATCACCTGACATGGCAATTCCAAGGATTTTATAAGTTGTATTTTGAAATGGTGTTAAATAGTGCACTAAATCATTAATTGCATATTTATTTAATTGCGTCATTTTAGTAACATCATATTTTTCATCACCATGATTAACTGTTGAGGGTTTGTTTTCTCCAACTACAATTAAGTTATTTACAGGATTATAGTAGAAAAAATCAGGAACGCCCGCACCTTGCCCTCCAGTTTTACTATTTCGTTCAAAAAATGATGCAATTTTTTTATCAATAGATCTAATTTGGGTTATTGTCGGAAATAAAAGTATATTTTTCTTAACATGAAAAATATTTTTAAATTTTGTATAAAAATCATATTGCTTGCTCTTTTCACTCATTATTACTACACTATTCATCTTCTAACATTAAAAGATGAACATAACTCCTTTCTGATAACACTATACTATTTGCAACATTTTAGTTGCATTTTGTATATTTGATTATATCATTTAAAAGTTTTTTTATAAAGTAAAACCTTTAAAATCTTACAATTTAATCGATGTGGCCGTCATACATTTTCAATATTTCTTTCACAGTATTATAAAACAAGTCATGTTTAATATTTAATACATTTAATATTTCTTTTTTTGTTTTCATATAATAATAGTAATTTATAAATATATTTTTAGTTTTTTCATCAAGTTTACTTGTGAATTCATTAAACTTATCTATCTCTTGTTTCCTTTTAGTAATTTGCCCTTCACACGCTTCTATTCTTTCTAACCAGTAATCAATCGAATAATTGTTAGAAACTCCTCTACCGCCAAATTTAGGCTCAAATGAAGGTGAACTATAACCTATTGACCTAACCTTTAAATATTCTAACTTCTCATAAAGCCTAGGAAGTTCATATTCATATCTTCTAATCGTTGTTACCCATTGTTTTAATGAGTTTTTTGATTTCTTTTCCAATGTCAAAACTACCTCCATTGTTACTAAATTCTAATTGTTTGATATTTCTTTCTGCACTAACTTTAAAATAATCATATTTATCATCAATCTTAATATGGTCTTTTTTAAATATCTTTAGAATATAATCAGTAACTGACAAAACCAAATCAAAACCATGTATATCAACTAGGTCTGCAGCTAATAGATTAAAACGACCAATGACTGGATCATCTGATTCAATATATTTATTTTTAATTA
>CAZRJV010000024.1:0-17601 GCA_964600625.1 uncultured Acholeplasmataceae bacterium | reverse complement strand
CCGCTGCATAAATATGCCCCATCATATGATTTACACCAATTAATGGTATTGAGTGTGCAAATGCAAACGCACTTGCCGCATTAATACCTACTAAAAGCGAACCGATTAACCCCGGCCCCTCTGTTACAGCGACCAAATCGATATCTTCAATTGTTATTTTCGCTTCTTCTAATGCTTCTTGAAAGACTCTCGTCATATACTCGATATGGTTTCTTGAAGCGATTTCAGGTACCACGCCTCCAAAAACCGAATGAATATCAATTTGTGATAAAACGATGTTTGTTAAAACTTCTTTACCATCTTTAATAATGGCTACACTTGTTTCATCACAACTTGATTCTACAGCTAATATTATCATTTCGTTTCATCACTCCCATATCCAAACAAGTCCGTTTTCATTATTATCGCCATAATAATTCTTCCGGATTGCAATTTGTTTAAAACCTAGTTTATGATAAACTTTTTGAGCTCTAAGGTTAGATTCTCTAACCTCTAAAGTAATTTTTATTATCCCTTCCTCTTTTAGTTTATCTACTGCATATGTCAATAAGTTAGTTCCTATTTTTTGATTTTGAAACTCACTTGTAATCGCAAAATACAACACTTCAGCTTCAAACTGAACAACTTGAAAACCAATAAAACCAACAACACAATCTTTTTGAGCTACATAATAGCGAAAGTTAGCATTGTTGAAGTGATTTAAGTTCTTAATTTGATCAGTTGGAAATCCTTCATTTTGGATTCTTAAAATTTCACTTCTATCATCTATTAATGATATCCGAAATATCATAGATTCCTCTCCGCTTCAGTTTCTCTTAAATAATTAGGTACAAAGCCATGAATATCATCGACTTTAACCATTTTATTAATAACCTTTTTAACATTAATAATGTAATTATCTTCATTTAGTATTATTATTTTAGCATCTTTGAATATAATATCATCTTGGATTGCTTGAAATAATAATAATTTATCTTCTAAAATTGTTTTTTCGCCGTCATAAAGTCCGGTGAAATATTGATCTCTTCTTGCATCAATTAAACCTGCTGTTAAACCTTCATAACCACTCATTAGCAAAAAAATACTACTTATTTTATACAACGGTTTATTAGTTGTATACGCTAGCATCTTAGCAACCATCCCTGAGACTCTTAAACCGGTGTATGAACCAGGTCCAGCTCCCACAATAAATTGGTCTACTTTCTTAATGGTTATTTGGTTTTTCTTTAAAAGTTGATCTATTGCATCAACCATATATTTCGCGTGGTCTCTTTTGGCAACACGAATGTATTGATCAATTAATTCATCTTCTTTTACTAAACCAATCCACATTAGTTTAGTTGAACTATCTAAAATTAGTCGATACATTTTACTACCTCTTTATATTTTGGGCCTACTGATGAAATAATAAACTCACGCTTATTATCCTCAACTTTATTTATTTTAATTAATAGGTATTCATCAGGCAATAACTCTTCTACTCTAAAGGGCCATTCAATTACGGCAATTCCGTCTTCTAAATACTCTTCTAAGTCAAAGTCACAACCAACATTTTCTAATCGGTATAAGTCGAGATGATATAAGTTAGTAGCAAAGCCTTTATATTGTTTCATAATCGTAAAACTAGGACTATTGACTACTTTATTAACACCAATTGCTTTTGATAATCCTTGGGTAAACGTTGTTTTACCAGCAGCTAAATCGCCATCTAATAAGACAACAGCTGGCGGTTGTAGTAGTTTGCCAACCGTAAATCCTAACTCTTTAGTTTCATCGGCGCTATTTGTATATTTCTTAATTATCATTTCTTTGGTTTTCCTAGTAACTTAAACATGTTAGCTTTGTATTTTTCAACTCCTGGTTGATTAAAAGGATTTACTTCTAATAAGTAAGCTGACATCGCACATGCTTTTTCAAAAAAATAGACTAAATAACCAAAACTATATGGTTCTAAACTAGGAACCTCAATTTCCATCACTGGTACATTACCGCTAACATGAGCGGCGATAGTACCAAGTTTAGCTTGTTCGTTAACATAGCTTAATTTAGCTCCAGCTAAATAGTTTAATTCATCTTTATCATTTTCCAAGTATGGTATTTTTATTTCACTGCCAACTTTTTCAACTGACAATACGGTTTCAATTAACATTCTAGGTCCCTCTTGAAAAAATTGGCCTAATGAATGAAGGTCACTAGTAAAGCTAACACTAGCTGGAAATAGCCCCTTGCCATCTTTACCTTCAGATTCACCAAATAGTTGTTTCCACCATTCTCCCAAATAAAACAGTTCATAATCATAAAAAGCTAACGCCTCTACCAAATAACCTTTTTGCGATAATAAATATCTCGTTAAGGCATATTGGTAAGCCTCGTTTTTTTCTAAATTTGATTGATGATATTTCTTAAAAGCGTGACTTGCGCCATTAATAATTTCATCAATATTATATCCAGCCGCGGCTAGCGGTAATAATCCGACTGCAGATAATACACTAAAACGACCGCCAACATCGTCAGGTATTACAAATCTTTGATAGCCATTTTCAACTGCTAGTGAATAAAGAGCACCTTTTTCAGCACTAGTTGTAACATAAATTCTTTCTTTTGCTTCCGCTCCGTATTTTTTTTCAATTGCTTTTCTAATAAGTCTAAAAGCAATCGCAGGTTCGGTTGTGGTTCCTGATTTTGAAATAACGTTAATTGAATAGTCACGATTTTCAAGATACTTTAATAATTTGTTTAAATATGTTGATGACATTTGATGTCCAGCAAAAATAACTTCCATTTGTGGACTATCATAATTCATTAAATAGTCAAGACCAGCTTGAGTACCTAAATAAGAGCCGCCAATTCCAATTACAACTAGAACTTCGCTTTGACTACGAATCTTTTTAGCTGCTGCTTTAATGAGATCTATTTCACTAATCATCTTACTTGGTAAATCAACCCAACCTAAAAAATCATTTCCTAATCCAGTTTTATCATGGATCATTGCATGAAGTTTATCAATTCTTGGTTGATACTTTTGATAATCTAGTTTTAAAAACTTCATCACATTCTCAGTTTTAAATTTTAAATACGCCATCTTTAATCACTCCCACACTTATTATTCGTCTATATTATACAATATAGAAGTTATATTTACTCCTTAAAACAATAAATCTATTATTTTTGAAAATTATAATGATTTACGGAATTCACCTTCAATTCCACCTGTTTTTTTATCAAAATAGTCTTTAATTAACAATTCATTATCAATCGCGTGGATTTGCGGTAAATTATCATAATTGAAATAACCAAATCCAAGCGATTCTTGATCATTTATTTTTAATTCTCCGCCAATCACTTTAGCACTGAAGCCAAAACCGATAACTTCAGCTTGGTCATACTCAAACCATGACATATTGGGGTTAATATAAACGCCAATAAAATCTGTTATTTCGATTTCTAAATTAGTTTCTTCAAAGACCTCACGCTTGACACATTCAATTAAGGTTTCATCAAGCTCTTTTAAGCCTCCTGGTAAGCCCCATAACTTGTTATCCGAACGATGTTGTAATAAAATTTGGCCTTGTTCATTTTCAACAATTGCACAACAACTAACTAACATTACTTTTTCAGTCGGAAATTTTTCTCTTATCATTTTAATATAGTTTTTTTCCATTTCTATCCTCACTTCTATTACAAATAAAAAGCCGTTTCACCGGCTTTTCATTAATCTTCGTATGCTAAATATATACCCATGCCACCCGGTCCAATATGTGCACCAATTACATGACTGGCAAATCCAGCCCATCTTAGTGACACTTTAGGAAAAGCTTTTTTTATTTGGTCAAATAAATTTCTAGCATCATCTTCACGATCAACATATGCCAACCAGGCTAAGTATTTTTTATTAGGGTTTTCAGCAATGAAATTAGAAATTCGGTTTTCAATAAATTTAAATGCACCTTTAAACCCTCTTGCTGAACGACTAGCAATATCTAATACATTACGTCGAAACACCAAAATCGGTTTTACTTTTAAAATACTTCCTAAAATATATTTTATTCTTCCTAAACGACCTTGGCGATAAATTGTGCCTAAATCGTCAACAACAAAGACTAGATGTCCTTGATCTTTAGCTTTTGTTAAATGCTTGATTGTTTGAACCATATTGATTTTTTCTTCATATAGTAATTTAATCGCCAGTTCTGCATAATACATCGCACCCATTGTAACTGATTCTGTATCAAAAACGTGGACTTTATCTTGCAACTCTTCATCTAGCAAATCAACTGCTAAATTAGCGCTATTAAAGGTTCCACTTAAAGTAGAACTCATCGTAATCGATAAAACTTCGTCACATCCATCATTAAAAAAATCAAGATATTTTTGTCTAAAATCATCCGGTGATGGTTGACTAGTTTTAACGTTTATTCCTTTTGCCAAAGCTTTTAGAACAACTGTATTAGTAATGTCTTGCGGTTGCAAGACATTATCAATAGCTACTGTTAGGTTAGCTACTTTGATATTATATTTGTCGATCAAGTCTTGACTTAAATTAAGTGTTGAATCGACCACTATGCCGTATTTTTTCATGTTATTACTCCTAATCAACTGTTACAACTGCAATAACCCCTGGTACTTGTTCGACTAATATTCTTTCAATACCATCATATAAAGTAGAATCAATTAAAGCACAACCTATGCAGGCTCCAAGCATTCTAACATATACAATGCCATCTTCAACTTTTACAAATTCTAAGTCGCCACCATCTCTATTTAAGTAGGGGCGTAATCTATTTATTAGGTCTCTTACTTCCTTTTCCATGTGTATTCTCCTCATTAACTTTTTTTAAGATGTAATAAGGTATGTTGTAGTTGCAAGAATCATTTAAATAATCGGGAATTGTTTTATAACTAGTTTTCCCTTTTTCACTACTTGAAAAACCCTTTAATCTTAAAATTCCTGACGAAACATCGCCAACAATATAGGTATATTGTTTGAACCCGACATCAACATAACGCTCATTAAATTTAACAATATCAAAAGCATCACGATGGTTTTTGATTAAGTCAAATTTTCCATGTTCAGTTTCTACTATCATTTTATACCTCCACTAATAACACAACCGCTTCGCAAGCGATTGCTTCATTTTTACCAATTGGACCAATTTTTTCGGTCGTAGTTGCTTTAAGGTTGATTTTTTCTTTATCAACCGCTAATAAAAATTCTAAATTATTAAGAATTTTTTCTCGATATATCTTTATTTTAGGTTCTTCTAAATATAGCGATATATCTATATTAGATATACCATATTTTTGAGTTTTCATTTGATTTAATACACTTTTTAAGAGCACGACTGATGAAATATCTTGATATTTAGGATCATTATCAGGAAAATTGGTTCCTAAATCATTGGCGCCTAGCGCTCCTAAAATAGCTTCGGTTATCACATGTATTAAAACATCAGCATCACTATGTCCAAGTAAGCCTAAATGATAAGGAATTTCAATTCCTCCAAGAATTAACTTACGGTTTTCGACTAAACGATGAATATCGAAACTATGGCCAATTCGGTAGTGGGCTCCTAGTAATTTTTTAATGCGCTCTAAATCACTTAAAGTTGTTATTTTATCATTAGATTCATTATGAAAAACGGGTAAGATTTTGGAATTAATAATTTCTTCTTGCACCATGCTAGCTTCATCAAGATAATCTTCGCTTCGCTTATTAAATGCTTCAAGTAATATATCTCTTTTAAATACTTGCGGCGTTTCCGCCGTTAAATACTTACTGCGATCAACCGCCACTGGTTGCTCGGTGTTACATTTTTTTAATGAGTCATTAACTGTTTTAGCTAGATAAATTCCGGCATTTTCCTCTAACTCAATATCAAGCATTTTAATTAACTTTTCATTAATTAAAGGTCTTGCTGCATCGTGAATATAAACGATATCTTTGGTTGTTGATAAAACTCCGTTATAAACGCTTTCAGAACGCGTTTTACCCCCTTTGACAACCTTAACATTATTGATCTTAAGATTTCCATTATGAACTAAAACAACTTCAAAACCAAGATCTAAAAAAACTTCCACGCTATACATATAGATGGGTTTGTTATTTAAGATGATATCCACTTTATTGATGCCGCCTTTTCCAAATCGTTCGGATTTGCCGGCGGCTACGATAACTACTGACTTCATTTTTAATTTCCTTTTATTTAAATATCACTTTTTAAGCTTTGAAATAGTAATCTAAAATTTGGTCATGACGATCAATTTGAAACTCTTCTTCTTGAAATTGATAGATAACCCCTACGATTTTTTTCGGTCTAACAAATGATAAATATCGATCATAATGTCCCCCACCATAACCTAAGCGATAGTTATTATATATCGCAACCGCAGGCACGAGTAAATAATCAATTTCAATGATATTGTCATCACTTATGGGTTCTAAAATATTGTAGTGATTTAAGCTAAATTCACTACTATCGTCAATTTGTACAAAAATAAGATTATTGTCATTAATTATTTTAGGCACGACAAAAACTTTACTTTTATCCTTTGTTAACATCGTTAAATCAATTTCATTATTTATTGGCATATAAATACCAATCGTTTTTGCCCTTTGATAATTGGGGTCTAAAACGATTTGTTTGATAATTCGCTCACTTGTTAACTTGACTTCTTCGACACTAATTTGTTTACGTTTTGATATTAGACGCTTTCTAATATCTTTTTTACTAAATTTCACCATAGTAACAAACATGACCCTTGTATTTAGGGTTCTCAGCAACTTTTAGTGCTTGTAGTGCTGTATCTAATAATTCTTGCTCATTATAACCATCGCGATTGACAATTGAAATTCCAGCGAATACTTCTAGTTCTAATTTTGATGATCCGTATTCCAAAGTCATATTTAAATAATCATCATTACCTTGAACACCTTTTCTAATTAAATTCATTTTTCTTTGATCATCTAAAATTATGCCAAACGTTGAACCCGTTAGTCTAAACATATGGGTTGGTTCTGAAACAAAGGAAGACCTTAATTTTCTTAAGTATTCAGCAATTGCCATATTACCAACATCACGCCCATGTTGCTCATTTACATATGGTAGGTTTTTAAGTCGTAAAACGACAAAATGGAAATATCTTTCTTCATCAATTAAACTGTTAAGTTTCACCATTAACTCGTTCTTATCACCCAACTCGTCTAATACCTGAATATTAGAGGCCATGAAATGGGTAGTAGCAACCGGATTGATGGAACTCATCAACATTGCTTGATTTTCTAAAAATAGTCGTTTACTAACATCACTATACCAACGATAGACCCCATTAGTATAAAGTCTATATTTCATTTCTAATGTTGGTGATGATGGTGTTAGTTGATTAGTTTTTGATAAGTATTTATTTAAATCATCTGGTTGGATTAGTTTTAGAAAATCTTCAGTCGCCACATTATTGGAATCAAATCCTAAATTGTTTTTTAACGAATTAGAAATCCAGGTCGTTTGCTCATCTATATCACTAAAAGCTAACCCTTCTTGACTCACTTCAAGCGTTGCTAAAAATTGAGCTTGCAGTGAGTTAAGTTGTTCTTCAGTATGTTTAAGTTGTTTTTCAATTCCTAGTAAATTAAAATCAGTTTTTTTCTCCCCAATTAAAAATCTACCATAATAACCAATTCGTGAAAACATTGCCTGATCAATCATATGTATAATGGTGGTATCACCTTCGGCATTAAAAAAGTCGATTTCTAATTTTAATAATTCATTGGGTTTACTAATCTTTTTAATTTCATGATATTTTTCTTCTAATTGACGATTAGTATAGTGTTTTGCGTTTACGCGTGAAACTCTAATCGATTTATTGGCAACATCAAAAAGTTTATTACCAATAACACTATCACGATCTAAATCTAAGTCTGTTAATAAATTATCGGAAATATCTTTAATTCGGTCTTTCTTATCTAATATTAAATATGTGTTCCAAGGGCTATGTTTAATTGATTTTGAAAATAAACTTAGCTCTTTTTTTGCTAAAACAATTCTAACAAAAAAGAGCGTCATAAAACCAAATAACGCCACATACTCTGCTATCGCAATCCAAAAATAAACCGTCATGAAAACTTCATTATCGGTTGTAATAGTTTGATACAAAGCAAAAAGCACAACCGCAACAATTAAATTAACGGCTGCGAAAATAGTTTTGACTGGTGGTGCTTTTAACTGGTCAAAGCCTTCAAAAGCAACGACAATCAATATTAAAATGGCTGAAGCTAAAATTGAAATTGCAATATAATCCATTTATAACCCTCTTAAATATATGGTAAAAAGTAGATAATAAATACTATAACGGCTGAAACAAGAAACGAAAGAATATAAAAAATGTATGAATGCTTATTCATAAATTTCACCATTCGATCGGTACTTTTATTAATCCCGATAGTAATAAAGGGACGCGTTATAAATTTCCAAATTTTTGACATCGTTTTTTTCATTTAAATCGCCTCCTCTTATTTGATATATAGGTTTAGATATTCCATTAACTTCTCACGGCTATTAAGTTTAATTAACATGCTAGAGACAGCAATTGAAATATCACCTGTTTCTTCACTAACAACAATTGTTAAACTGTCACTATTTTCACTAATGCCTAAAGCAGCACGGTGTCTTGAACCCATCGTTTTGTCAAACGCATCATTTGTTGATAAAGTAAAATAGGCACCAGCACAAACAATTTCATCACCGCGGATAATAATCGCACCGTCATGTAGCGGGGTTAACGGAGTGAATATGTTTAAAATTAATTCTTTGGTAACTTTTCCGTTTATGATAATCGCTTTTTCAGCATAAGTATCAAGTGTATTGTGGTTTTCCATTGTAATAATACCGCCAATTTTACGATTAGATAACTCAACAACCGCATCAATAATATGTTCCTTCGTTTGTTCAGAACTTGAACGGATTCCAGAAATCTTAGTTGATTCTTGGGCCCATCCAGTATCATATTTCGATCTAATATCAGGAGCCAAGATAATAACGATGGTTAGCGGTGCTACCACTACCATAAGTGCTAGTAAAATATTTCTAACAAAGGTATTATCTTCTGGAACAATAAATATATAGACTAAAATTGAGACTGCTAAAAATAGTAACCCAGCTAAAAAAATACTAAAAGTTTTTCGACTTATAAACATTAATCTTAAAAGAGAATAGATCGCTAATGCGATTAAATATCCTACTACTATTATTTCCCAAATTGGGTGTCCATGCCACATAAAAATCACCTGCTCTTTATTAATTTATTATATCATATAATAACCCTAAAAAAGACATAATTGGTATTAGAACAAATATTTAAACAAATTTGGATATTATCCTTCTTATCACTACTCTCTTTACAAAATATAATATCTTCCTACTTTATCATCAATCAATAATGGTATAATTGTAATAAGAAGGTGATTTTATTGGATCTTGCAATTGTAGCAGCTATAACTAAAAAAGAATCCACTGAATCTATTGAGCGTTCACTTGAAGAATTATCGGCTCTTGCGGCAACTTTAGGTATAAAAACAGCCGAACAAGTAATTCAAACAAGAGAAACACCATCAGTTGGTACTTATTTTGGTAGCGGAAAAGTTTCAGAAATTAAAAATATCGCTCAAACGACGGGCGCTGATATTTTAATTGTTGACGATACTTTATCGCCCGCCCAAATTAGAAACTTAGAGGAATTATTGGAACTTCAAATTATGGATAGAAGTTTTTTAATCTTACAAATATTTTCAATTAGAGCACAATCTAATGAAGCGATCTTAGAAGTAAGATTGGCTCAAAACCAATATATGCTTCCGCGTTTAATTGGCCTTGGAAAGTCACTTTCAAGACAGGGCGGTGGATCATATAATGCGAAAGGTCCAGGTGAAACAAAACTTGAAATGGATCGTCGTAAATTACTTGACGATATCGCTAGAGTTAAAAGGGAATTAGCTAAAATCAGAAAATCAAAACAAACATCACGCAAACTAAGAAAAGTAAATGAAATCCCGGTTGTAGTTTTAATTGGCTATACGAATGCTGGTAAATCAGCTACCTATAATTCCTTAGTTAGATATTTGGAAAATCAAAATCCTAACCAAACTTTTGAAAAAGATATGCTTTTTGCTACTTTGGATACTAAATCCAAACTATTAAAAGCACATAACCGACCTCCCTTTTTATTAATTGATACTGTTGGCTTTATTCAAAAGCTTCCACATGAGTTAATTAACTCTTTTGAATCAACCCTATCAGATATTAAGGATGCTGATTTAATATTGCATATTGTTGACGGTCTAAATGCCAGCGCTGAAGAAATGAAGATTACCAAGGAAATCTTAAAAAAGTTAAACGCACTAGATGTTGAACGCTTTATTGTAGTTACTAAATTAGATCTCAATACGTCTCCAGTTTTACTTGAAGAAGATTATTTATTAATATCAAATAAAACAATGGAAAACATCGATTCATTGGTTTCCAATATATATTATAATATCTATAATGAAAACATGATTAAAGAGTTATTAATCCCCTTTTCAAGGGGTGATATCTATCACACTTTGAAAGAAAATAATCATGTAATTGCATCTGATTATGTGGATGATGGCATCTATATAAAAACCTCGCTAACTCCTAGCGAGGTTCAAAAATATCAAAAATATTTTATTAATTAAATTTTTTGTTTATTTAAAAATGTTGAAACAGCTTCTAGCCCCGCTAGGAGCTGTTTTTCACTACATGCAAAATTAAACCTAATATAACCCTTACAATCTTCAGAGTATTTTTTTCCTTCAGCAACAATGATCCCTTCTTCTTTTAACAAGGCATACATTTTTGTACAAGGAATCCCTAAATAACTTAAATCTAGCCATGCTAAGAAAGTTCCTTCCGTTTTTGTAACTCCGACTTCGGGATGTTTTTGGTTAAAAAATGTTTTCAAAATGTTAAAGTTATTAGTTAAATGTTTGTTTTGTTCTAATAACCATTCATCGGATTTGTTATAACCAGCGATTAAAGCGGATAAACCAAAAACATTACCAGAGCCAATATAATTATGACTTAAAAAGTTTCTAAACTCTTCGGCCATCTCTTTATTTCTAATAATGGTGTTAGATGTTTTTAAACCTGCTAAACCAAATGTTTTTCCAATTGATGTAAAAACAATTAGTTTATCGTAAATGTTATAAAATGAATTTATTGATATAAATTCATTATCGCCTAAGATAATATCACAATGAATTTCATCAGATAAAATATAAGCATCATATTTTTTAGCTAATTCAACTACTTTTAATAGTTCTTCTTTTTTAAAAACTCGTCCGGTTGGATTTTGGGGACTACAAAGTAGGATTGTTTTATTCCCTGCTTTTAAATGCTTTTCTAAGTCGACATAATCCATAGTATGATAATTATCGTTTTTAATTAGTTTATTAATAACTACTTTTTTATTATTATCTAATATTACATCATAAAAAGGGTTATAGACAGGCGGCTGTACAATGACACCTGGTGAGTCTTTTGCGAAAAGTTTAATCGCGTAATAAAGCGATGTTACTACACCGTTACCAGGAATAATATTATCTTTATCTATTTCATAGCCATATCTTCTTTTCGTCCAATTGATAATACTTTCAAAGTATTCTTCGTCCTGATATGTATATCCATAAATTGGGTGTTCAGCTCGATTCTTAATCGCCTTTTCAATTTCTGGTGCCGTTAAATAATCACTATCAGCAATTGAAAAGGGAATAAGTTTTTCCTTTCCTTCAATCCGGTCCCATTTGGCGCTACTAGTATTACGGCGCGATATTTTTTCATTAAAACGACTCATTAAATCATCCTCTCTAAATAATGTCTTCAATATTTTTAAGTTCATCAAAATAATCAGTTATTATTTTGATGAATTCTTCTTTTGTGTTGGCTTTTACTAATTTTTGTCTCGCATGTGAATTGTGAGGAAGTCCTGATAAATAATATGACCCCATTCCCCTCATTTCTAAGATACCTAGTTTTGTCCCCTTAAGTGCAATTAAACTATCTAAGTGTCTTATCATCACATTCATCATTTCGTCTAAGCTAGGACGCGCTAAGACTTCTTTAGTTTTAAAGTAGTGTTTAACTTCTCTAAATATCCACGGATTTCCTAAAGCAGCCCTTCCTATCATAACAGCATCACAGCCAGTTTCTTCTAACATCTTGCTAGCTAACAATCCTGAGGTGACATCACCGTTACCGATAACCGGTATTTTAACAGCGTCTTTTACCGCTTTGATAATTGACCAATCAGCTTTACCTGAGTACCCCTGTGATCTAGTTCTGGCGTGAATTGTGATTGCATCAGCACCAGCTAATTCAATTAGTTTGGCTACTTCTACAGCATTAATTGAATCAAAATCCCAACCACTTCTAATTTTAACGGTAACTGGTTTTTTGACAGCTTCTTTAACGGCCTTGACAATTTCATAAATTGCTTGAGGGTTTTTAAGTAAAGCGGCTCCCGCTTGCGATTTTATGGCAACCTTTGGAACTGGACAACCCATATTAATATCAATAATATCACAGTTATTATGGTTATCTAAATAGATAGCGGCCTCAACAATATATTCGAGATTACTGCCAAATACTTGTTGAGCAATCGGCGATTCATCAAGGTCAATTCTTAATAATTCATGAGTCTTTTTACTACCAAAATGCAGAGCATGGTCTGATACCATCTCTGCTACTACATAATCAGCTCCCATTTCTTTACAAATCTTTCTAAAGGCTAGATTTGAAACGCCAGCCATTGGAGCTAAAACTAATTTATTTTCAATTGTGACGTTACCTATTTTAAACATTAAATTGTTTCTTTAAACCTTTCTATTTCTTCTAAAAACCTTTTAATCGGAAAACCAATAATGTTTTCGATTTCACCATTAAATGACGTAACAAAATCTTCAGCTTTCCCTTGAATTGCATAGGCACCAGCCTTATCAAATGGCTCACCAGTGTTAATGTATTCAATTATTTCTTGATCTGTAAGGGTTCTAAAAACAACCTCACTAATTGCATGAAAAGTATATTTTTTATTACCGTAAATAATTGCCACACCGGTGACAACTTCTTGATAATGACCTGATAATTTTTTTAATATCTTAAAAGCATCGTCAAAATCGGTTGGTTTTCCAATTACTTCTTTATTCACAACAACAATCGTGTCAGCACCAATAACAATTTTATCAGGGTAATTTTTACTCACATCAAAGGCTTTACCAAAGGCTAACTTTTCAACTAATAAATACGGATTTTCTTCCTTAACTTGACTTTCATCAAAATTTGAAGGTACCGTAATAAAATCAAGATTTGATTTTTCAAAAATTTCTTTTCTTCTTGGAGATACACTCGCTAGGATAAAAATAACTCATTCCCCCTTTATATAAGACTATATCTTATATTATAACCTTTTTAATCATTATATGCTATAATTAACTAGAAAGAATGGGTGATCAAATGCGCAAATTTGCAAGACAATTTTATGATGAAATTGACATTGATTTATCGAAGCCTTTAATCGTTTCTGTTAGTGGCGGCGTTGACTCAATGGTTTTGCTTGATTTCTTACGCCGCATGGATCTTAATATCGTGGTGGTTCATTTTAATCATCAAAGACGTCAGCAGTCAGATAGAGAAGCTGAAATGGTTAAAGAATACACTGATAAGTATAACCTGGCGTATAACTATTATAAACTAAACATCACATCGTCCGATTTTCAAAATCGAGCACGTATCTTAAGACATCGGCACCTCGAAGAGGTGGCTAAACGATTAAATACTCCGTATATATTTACGGCTCATCATCTTGATGATTTGTTAGAAACAATCCTAATCAATATAACTAGGGGTTCAAACTTGTTAGGTTATGCTGGTATGAGACTAATTACTCAAATCGGTAATTTCCAATATGTTAAGCCGTTGCTTTACCATAGTAAAGACGAAATCATCGATTATGCTACCCGTAATAATGTTCCATACATGGAAGATGATAGTAACTACACAACTGAGTATTTACGTAATCGTTACCGGTTAACGCTTGTTCCAATTATGAAACAAGAAAATGCCAATCTCTTAACTGTCATTAAACAATATAACCAACAGTTAATTGCGGCATATGATGCAATAAAAAACGAAACTCTTGCTTATTTAGAAGGTAAGGATAATATTAATATTCCACAATTTAAACAACTTTCACAAGCGGTTCAAGATGATGTTATTGCTCATCTTTTAGAATCAAATAAAGTTAACGTTAATTATCGGTTAGTTGAAAGAATTCGAAAAGTATTGCTTTCTAAGAAACCTAATCAAACTGTATCTTTATCTAATCAATATCAATTAGTTAAGTTTTATGAAAAAGCGGAAATTAAACCGGCTACTGAATTTTACTTTAAGAAAATTAAAATTAAAGAACTTGATTCAAAATCTAAAACACACTTAGAAGAATTTAGTTATTCTAGTAAAAGAATTAATACACAAGACTTACAAGTTAGAATTCCATATGATGATATTGAATTCCCTTTATGGGCTAGAAATCGATTAGACGGTGACATTTTAGAATATGACTACGGTCGTAAGAAATTAAAGAAATTTTTAATTGATGAAAAAATTCCAATGGAAGACCGTCAAAACTTATGGATAATTACTGATAATCAAGATCGAATCCTTTGGATTCCAAATTATTATACAAACCAGAATTTGGGGACTGGTAAATCGTTATACATTACATTTAGTGGGGGAAAAGTAGATGAAAAATGATATTTTAGAAGTTTTAGTTGATGAAACTAAAATTAAAAGCGTTTGTCAACGCCTCGGTAAACAAATTGAAAAAGATTACCAAAATAAAGATTTAGTTATAATTGGACTACTAAAGGGGTGTAATCCGTTTATGGCTGATTTAATTAGAGAAATTGATTTAAAATTAGAAGTTGATTATCTCGCAGTTAGTAGTTATCAAGGAACTAAGTCCACTGGTGATGTTAGAATTCGCTTAGATTTAGCTTCTTCTGTTGTTGATAAACATATTTTAATTGCTGAAGATATTGTCGATACCGGAGCAACCGTAACAACCATAAAAAAATTATTATTACACCGGGGAGCTCTTAGTGTTAAAATTGTCACACTACTGGACAAGCCAGAAGGAAGATTAATGGAATGCTATCCTGATTATGTCGGAATTGAAGTTCCAAAGGTATTTGTAGTCGGTTATGGTTTGGACTACAATGAAAAATATCGTAACCTTCCCTACATCGGAGTTCTCAAACCAAGTGTATATGAAAAATGAGGTAAATTATGCAAAAACAAGATAAACAAGTATCACCAAAAAGAAAACCGGATTTCTTAGTTATCATCATTATGATAATATTATTTATTGGTATCTTCTTTTTTATAAGAGATGCATTAAGACCAAAAGTAGCCGTTCTTTCCTTTGATGAGTTAAAAAATGAACTATACGTTGGTGCTGATGCACCCGTTACGGTTGTAGCAATTCATATTACACCTGTTAGCAACTACGCTGCTAACGGCTATACTGTTACTGGACTCTTTGCTGAAACGCTACCGGCTGGACATCCATTTAAAGATTATCAAGGACTAGCTTTTCGGATTCCAAAAGGAGTTTCACAAGATCGGTTTAAAGAACTTGAAGTTTTAATTTCTGATTTTAACGGCGAACGCGGTGGTAACATCATCGCCTACGAAGGTATTGAGCCTTACTCCGGCGTCACCTTCTGGAGCGTATTACTTAACTTATTACCATGGTTAGCGATCGGCTTAATGATTTTCTTTGTCTATCGTAATGCGACTAGTCAAAATTCAAAAGCCTTTGATTTTGCTAAAAATAGAGCAAAAGTTGCTAAAAAACGTACCGTCACTTTTGAAGATGTCGCTGGTGCCGATGAGGAAAAATTTGAATTAAATGAAATTATTGACTTTTTAAAAAATCCTAAAAAGTATCAAGAAATTGGCGCAAGAATTCCTAAAGGAGTTTTATTAGTCGGTCCTCCGGGAACGGGTAAAACTTTAATTGCGAAAGCGGTAGCTGGTGAAGCTAGCGTTCCGTTTTTCTCAATTAGTGGTTCTGATTTCGTTGAAATGTTTGTGGGAGTAGGAGCTTCACGTGTTCGCGACTTATTTAAAGTTGCTGCTGAAAACTCACCATGTATTATTTTTATTGATGAAATTGACGCCGTTGGACGCCAAAGAGGTGCTGGTTTAGGTGGCGGTCACGATGAACGTGAACAAACACTAAACCAATTACTAGTTGAAATGGACGGATTTAATCCTAATTTAGGTATTATTTTGATTGCTGCTACTAACCGCCCAGACGTCTTAGACCCAGCTTTATTGCGTCCTGGACGTTTTGACCGTCAAATCACTATTGACTTACCTGATGTTAAAGCCAGAGCCCAAATTCTTGCTGTTCACGCTCGTAATAAGCGCTTGGAAGCAAATGTTGATTTGCGTTCTGTTGCTCACCGAATCCCTGGATTTAGTGGGGCTGATATTGAAAACTTACTTAATGAAGCAGCTTTGCTGGCAGCTAGACATAACCGTAAAATCATCTCCATTAAAGATATTGATGAGGGAATTGACCGTGTTATTATGGGACCTGCTAAAACATCTAGAAAATACAATGAAACCGAAAGACAAATTGTTGCCTATCATGAGGCAGGACACGCCGTAATTGGTTTAATCGTTGAACACGCTAACGTTGTTCAAAAGGTAACGATCATTCCGCGTGGCCGGGCTGGTGGTTATAACCTAATGGTTCCAAAAGAAGAAACTTTCTTTGACACCGAGGACTCCTTAAAAGCAACCATCACTGGTTATCTTGCAGGCCGGGTTGCAGAAGAAATTGTTTTCCATACTGTTACTAACGGTGCTTACAATGACTTCCAACAAGCAACCAAAATTGCTAGAGCGATGGTAACTGAATACGGAATGAGTGATCTTGGGCCGATTCAATATGAGCAAGCTGCTGGTAACGTCTTCTTAGGACGTGACTACCTCAAAGAAAAGAACTTCTCTGATACAGTTGCTCATGAAATTGACCAAGAAGTTAGAAAAATTGTTGAAGCTTGTCACGCACAAGCTCATCAAGTATTAACTGAAAACCGTGATTTATTAGATAATATCGCTAAATACTTATTATTAGTTGAAACACTTACTTATCCAGACATTAAAGAAATCCAAGAAACTGGACAACTTAAGTCTTATGATGAGGATGAAAATAAGCAAGCAACACCAGAGTTAGTAGTTAGCCCTGTCGCAGAAACCAAAGACAGCGAAAAAGATGTTTCAAATGAAACTGTTCTTAAAGAAACACCTGAGGAAAAATGAGATTAGATAAGTATTTAAAAATATCACGTTTAATTAAACGGCGAACGGTAGCTAAGGAAGTTGCTGACAATAACTTAATTTTAATTAATGACTTGATGGCTAAACCATCATCAACTGTTAAAGTTGGCGATATTTTAATTATTACCTTAGGTAACAAAATTCGTGAAATTAAAGTTACTTCTCTTACACAAGGAGA
>CAZRJV010000023.1:0-18994 GCA_964600625.1 uncultured Acholeplasmataceae bacterium | reverse complement strand
CCAACTAAACCGAAAAAATCATTAGAAATGAGACCAATTGGTGAACAATTAGCGAAAGGTAAACAACAAGTCGCTGATCATTTCTTCAATGAAGTTTCATATAAAGATATGGGTACTGATAACTTTAAGAACGTTAACTTCCGTAAACCGTTATTTGAATTTAGTGGCGCTTGTGCTGGTTGTGGTGAAACACCATACATTAAAGCTGTTACGCAATTATTCGGTGACCGGATGATTATTGCTAACGCCACTGGTTGTACTTCAATTTATGGTGGGTCATTCCCAGGTACGCCTTATACAACTAATAGTGAAGGACAAGGACCAGCTTGGGCTAACTCATTATTTGAAGATAACGCCGAATTTGGTTATGGAATGAAAGTAGCATATGATACAATGCGTGCTAGACTGGAAACTATTTGCGAGGATAACCTAGATGTAATGCCAGCCAACTTAAAAGAATTAGTTGAAGACTGGCTGATTAATAAAAATGATGGTGATCATTCAAGAACTTTAAGCGATAAGATTATTGCAGTTCTAGAAACAATGGATACCGCTTATGCCAAAGAAATGCTAGAATTAAAAGACTACTTTGTTAAAGTTAGTCAATGGATATTTGGTGGTGACGGTTGGGCTTATGACATTGGTTATGGTGGAATTGACCATGTTATTGCTAATTATGAAGATGTTAATATCTTAGTAATGGATACCGAAGTTTACTCTAACACTGGTGGGCAATCATCAAAAGCCGCTCCAACGGGTTCAATTGCTAAATTTGCTGCCACCGGAAAAGCAACTAAGAAAAAAGACTTAGCAGCAATTGCAATGAGTTATGGTCATGTTTACGTGGCTCAAATTTCTCATGGTGCTTCACCAGCTCAAGTAATTAGAGCCTTAAAGGAAGCAGAGAGTTATCCAGGACCATCATTGATCCTAGCATATTCACCTTGTATCGAACACGGTATTAAGGGAGGACTTACCAATTCAGCCATTCAAGCCAAAATAGCAACTGATTGTGGTTACTGGCCAACTTTCCGTTATGATCCAAGATTAGAAGACCAGGGTAAAAACCCATTTAAGATTGATTCTCCAAGAAGACCAAAATGGGATCAATACCGTGATCACTTAATGACTGAAAACCGTTATGCTCAATTAACTAACATTAACCCTAACCACGCCGAAGACCTTTTAATTCAAAACTTAAAAGATGCACAACGTCGTTGGGCGATGTATAAGCGCTATGAAGCGATGGATTATTCAATCGAAGAATAGTTAATTAGAATTAAGTATAAAAAGGACTAATAAAATAGGTAAAATCATTTTTCCTAGGATTTAGTCCTTTTTATTTTCAATTAAAGAGCCAGCCCCCAAACACTAACATTAAAAAGGAGTTGGTCTCAAGAGTGTAGTCATAACTTTAAACAATGTATTAATCCCATTATTTTCCCTTTATTACTATATATATTTATAGATATAGTCTTAAGTATTATTAATTATGTTTGGCATTAAAAACTAATTTTTTTTAAATTATCTATAAATAAGGCTTTACTACCATATTTGTAAACGCTTTACATTCATATCACTATTGACAAAGGGGGCGATTTGTAGTATATTTATAGAAACTTCAAAAAAATTGAGGTTCAAAGAAAAAAGGAGAGAAAAAAATGAAAAAAATCACGTTATTATTTTTAACGGTTTTCGCTGCTATCTTGCTTGCCGCGTGTACTCCAAAGGTTTTTACAGTTACCTTTGATACACAAGGAGGTAGCGTAGTTGAACCAGTTGAAGTCGAAAAAGGCAAATTAGTTGCTAGACCAGAAACTGATCCAACAAGAGAGCACGATGATGAAGACAAATCTTGGGATTTCCTAGGTTGGTTTGAAGATGCAGCCGCAACTAAGCCTTTTGATTTCGAAAAAGCAATTGAAGCGGATGTCACAGTATTTGCTGGTTGGACTGAAGAAGTAGTTATTAGTTTTAATACTAAGACTTCTACATCAATTCCATCAATTGAAGCAGAAATTGGTGATGTAATTAATGCACCAGCTGACCCGACAAGAGATGGATTCGTATTTAAGGGTTGGTTTTTTGGAAAAGCTGGATTAACTTGGCTTGAACCAACAGCTGTTGAGTTTCCGCACACAGTAACTAAGTCGGCTCAATTACATGCATATTGGGAACCGCTAAGTTCAGTAGATGTTGACTGGACTGCTAATGAGACTTATCGTTCAAGTATTACAAAACAAGCTAGAATGATTTTAAATCCATTAACTTATCGAAACAATTTAGAAGACTCTTTAATCGCAAATATGGCTACTTCATTATTTGCAACTGAAGTAGATTGGGATCTTGCAATGGCACAAGGCGTGGCAGACGCACCTGGCGACTTTTCAAAAATTGTTGCTGGTGAGTTTTCAGTAGAAGCCCTAGATTATACCACGATTTTAATTGGTGGAGCAGAGTTTCCAAGAAACGCTAATGGCGATCAAATGCTAGATGAAAATGGTAAATACGATCGTAGAGCAGCAACCACTAACCAAAGTCGCGAATGGACATTTAAATTAAGAGATGATATTTTCTTCCAAGATGGAAGACAAGTTGATGCTAGCGTTTATGAGTTTTCACTACAACAATATTTAGATAAACAACAAAACAACTATCGCGCAAACTCATACTACAAAACAGATAAGAACCCTAATGCTGTTCCGATTTTAAATGCTTGGGAGTATTTCTCTCAATCAACTATGAAATTAGATGAAGAAGGCAAACCGGTTATTGGTGAAGACACTTACATCGTTTATGAACCAGCAACAGTTAGTTGGGATGAAGTTGGATTTGAAGTACTTGACAAATATACTTTCAAAATGACTTTCCATGAACCGTATAGCCAAGCAGGAGCTGTTAGCTTTGGTAACTCATTCCGTTTAGTTCACCCAGAAGAATATACAAAATCACTAGATGTTTCTGGTAACTCAAGCTACGGAACCCCATCTAATCTATATATGTCATATGGTCCATATGTACTAAAAGACTGGGATGAAGATCAAAAACTAGTATTTAACAAAAACTATTCATATGTTGCTAAAGGCACTGTTAGCTACAAGAGTATGGAATACACTTTAGTTTCAAGTCCTCAAGAAACATTAAACCTATTTAGAGATGATAAAATTGATTCTATTGGTTTGAACTCGGAAAACTGGGAAGAGTTTGCTGAAAGAGAAAACATCTTCAAATCATACACTGGTTACCCAATGTTCTTAACGATAAACACAGCCCCTTCAAAAACTGAAGGCGCATCAAAACATGTTCCTGATTCAATTTTATTTGATAAGAGATTTAGACAAGCTTTATTATATGGATTTGATAGAATTGATTATAATAATAACTATGACATTCCAAACATTCCATCATTCGTACCAGTTCCTGGCGATATTAAAGTTTATATTCAAGATCAAAGTTTCTATATTGATTCACCTCAATACTTAGCACTACTTGAAAAAATGGGTATTGATCCTGAAACATATGGTTACGCTCAAGGTAGAGCGCTTCAATTATTTGATGAAGCTTACACAGCTTGGATTGCTGAAGGAAATACTGGCCCTGTCACACTTAAGATGATTGCAGCAGATTCACCAATTGAAAAGAAAAATAGCGAAAGAGTAAAAGCGGTATTTGAAGATTTATTTGGTAAAGACCGTTTAATCATTGACTTACACAACTTAGGAAAAGAACAAAGAGACCAAGAATCTGCAAACTGGAACTTCGACCTAACATTAGGCGGTATCGGTTTTGGTGGTTCAACAGGCGTGTTCTGGCAAATGGGAGCGATCGCATTTGCGGGTGGTATGTTTGGTGGTGCCGATTTAGGGTTATCACAACCATATACTACAGATTTAGCGACTGGCGAACAAGTTACCGCTCCTTATATGAGTAGAGTATTAGAAATGGATCTAAGTACAACATATCAATACTTAGAAGAAATCGGCGAAGATGCTTTATTAGCTGATGAATTAACAGGAAGTATTAAATTACTAAACTGGTTAAGAGAAGAAAAAGATGAAGATGGTGTCGTTGTTAAAGCTGCTGGAATCTTAAAAGCAACTATTAACGACCTAGTACGTTGGTCAATGACAGAAGATACACCGTGGGATGCATCTGCTGAAGAACCATTCCCAGGTGCAACTGATGATTCATGGACATTTGCAACCGCAATGTTAGAAGTGTTCTATGATGAAGTAACACACATTCCAACAGGTACATCTGCTGGCGCAACATTATACGCAGACAAAGTTGTTATTTCATGGCCTGCATACTCAACAGCGTTTGGGTGGGGTGCAAATAGATACCGTTATCTAGCAACTGATCCTGATTTTCAATAATCAGTAAAGTTAATTATAAATAACATAGGTTAAACTTTAATGATAGCAAGCCTGAGCTCAAAACCTCGGGCTTGTTCTATCGTTAAAAAGATGTTTTTTTTAATAAACTTATTACGATAATTACACAAAATGATGAGTTTATTTGAAAAAACATAATAGGACAAGGAGATGATTTCACATGGTAAAATACTTACTAAAAAGAATGGGGTTAATGTTTATTACCTTTTTTATCGCCATCTTTTTATATTTTACATTTATTAAATTAATACCAGATAACCGTGTTCCTCCAATTGGATCGGATGACACATATTATGAAGAACTAGTCAAGAAAGAGGGCTGGGATAAACCTATTCCGGTTCAGTTTGGATATTGGATTAGAAATATCGTGACAACTGGTTCTTTTGGTTTTTCTAAGGACTATGCCAGAGATGTATCAGAAGTTTATTTTGGCAGAATTCCGGCAACTGTTAAGGTTAATATTGTGCCTTATATTTTGTCGATTCCGTTAGCGATAGCCATTGGGGTCCTTGCTGCATTATATAAAAACAAAATAGTTGACCATATAATTTCGGTTGGGATAATTGTCTTTATATCGGTGCCGACCTTTGTAACATTTGTATTAGCTCAATATCTTTTTTACTATAAATTAGGATGGGCACCTGATTACAAGGTTGCTACAGCATCAGAAATAGCACAAATGGGGTCTTGGTATGGTCTTACAACCTATATTATGCCAATTATCTTAATTACGATTGTAAGTATTCCTGGTTCAGCTAGAACAGTAAGAGCTGAGTTAACAGAACAGTTAACACAGGACTATATTTTATTAGCACAATCTAAGGGCTTAACGAGAACACAAGCTACTTTTCGTCACGCCTTAAAAAATGCGATTGCGCCATTTTTACCAGGAATGTTAATTGGTATTATTGGTGTAATTAGTGGAAGTGTTATTGTTGAACAAATTTTTAGAGTCAACGGTACCGGAGGAATCTTTTTACAGGCTTTTCAAAGTCGAGATTTTGCGATGGTAATGCTTGGAACAGTTTTTACCCAATTTATTGGTTTAATTGCTTCGATTTTGTCAGACATTTCATTAACATTATTTGATCCACGAGTTCGCGTTGGAAGTGGGAAGTTATCATCATGAAAAACCGAGAAATTGACAAATCAAAACTTGTACTATATCGCAAAACAAGTGAAAAATTACATGATCAACCATTAGAAACGAAAGAAATCGGTTACTATCAAGATTCATGGAACAGGTTTAAGAAGAATAGGGCTTCACTAATCGCTTTTATTATTATTCTTGTCTTGTTATTTTTCATTGCTTTTGGACCTTTAATGAAAAAATATGATTTACCTCAACGAAGTTCCGCTGAAGCACAAAGGCTTGATAATATTGTTCCAAAAATTCCAGTTTTAGAAAAAATAGGAATTTTTGATGGTACTAAAACAGTAACTAGAGGGAAAAGATTTTTAATTGCATTAGCTAAATCAGATTTTGGCGAAGGAGTTATTATTTCCGGTATGCCTGACGAATTATTAGATGATGATCCCACTAACGATAGCGAATGGGACAACATAACAGAGTTAACCGTTAAAGTTGATTATTACCGATATAAAAACTTTATCGTTTCTTATATGCCAACCAATTACTTCCAAATTATTGATGAAAATGATCGCAACGGTACTAATAATGATCCATTAGCTGGTGTTACTAGAACGATTAATCAAGCGCGCTATGACCAATATGTTGAAAAAAATTATATTATTGATGTTTTATCTGTAACACCAATTACAAATACGCAAACATCTGAAGTAACTTATGAGTATCGAGTACGCTATGACCAGTTTAAAGTTGCTTTAGACCAAACACCAGATGATACTTATTTTTGGTGGGGAACTAACGTAAGAGGAGAAGATTTATTCCTTGAGGTTTGGAAAGGTGCTCGGATTTCGTTAATCATGGCAGTCGCTGTTTTAATTATTAATTATACTATTGGTTTAACAGTTGGAGCTATTGTAGGTTATTATGGCGGAATCTTAGACTTGTTATTTGACCGTTTGGTTGAAATCATAACCTCAATTCCGTTTTTATCAGTTTTGATGTTATTAACACTAAGATTTGGAACTAAGATGTGGGTAATTGTTTTAGCCTTTACTGCTACTGGATGGATTGGGCCATATAGTACTGGACGACTACAGTTCTACCGTTTTAAAAACCGAGAATATGTATTGGCTGCTAGGACGTTAGGAGCATCTGATCGTCGTATTATGTTTAAGCACATTTTTCCTAATACTTTAGGGTTAATAATTACCGGAATGGCATTAGCAATTCCAAGTTTTGTATTTACAGAATCAACATATGCTTTCTTAGACATCATTAAATATGAAAATGCAACAAGTATTGGAATGTTGATTCAAGAAGGCCAAGCGGTTATGCACCAAAATCCTCATTTAATATTATTTCCTTCGCTCTATATTGCGACGTTAATGATATCATTTAACTTATTTGGGAATGGATTAAGAGATGCATTCAATCCGTCATTAAGGGGTGTTGAATAATGAAAGAAAAAATTCTAGAAGTAAAAAACTTAAAAATTTCTTTTAAAACCCAATATGGAATTCTAAAAGCAATTAGAGGTGTTTCTTTTGATTTATATCGTGGAGAAACGCTAGCGATTGTTGGTGAGTCAGGTTCTGGAAAGAGCGTTACCTCGAGAGCTATTATTGGTCTTTTAGCAGGAAACTCTATTTATGAAGATGGAAACATTATTTATCAAAATCGCGATTTATTGCAAGTTCCAGAAAACTTAATGCATGAAATTAGGGGAAATAAAATTTCAATGATTTTCCAAGACCCAATGAGTTCGTTGAATCCAATTATGAAAGTTGGCGATCAAATTTCAGAAGCCTTGAGATTTAAATTAAAAATGCCAAGAGATATGGCGAAAAAACGCGCGATTGAATTAATGGAATCAGTTGGAATTCCACAAGCTGCAAAAAGATATAATCAATATCCTTTCCAGTTTTCTGGTGGAATGAGACAAAGAATAGTTATTTCCATTGCCTTAGCTAATAATGCTGAAATTCTAATTTGTGATGAACCAACAACTGCTTTAGACGTTACAATTCAGGGCCAAATTTTGGAGTTAATTAAAAACTTAAAAGAAGAAAGAAATCTTTCAGTAATTTTCATTACGCACGACTTAGGAGTAGTTGCTAATGTAGCAGACCGTATTGCCGTAATGTATGCTGGAAAAATTGTTGAAATTGGAACTGCAGAAGAAGTATTTTATAATCCACAACATCCATATACATGGGCTTTATTATCATCAATGCCGAATTTAGCTACATCAGAAAAACTTGATGCTATTGATGGAACTCCACCGAATATGATTTATCCACCTAAGGGTGATGCTTTTGCACCAAGAAATCAATACGCTTTAGAAATTGATTTTGAAGAAGAACCACCGCTTTTCCCGGTAAGTGAAACTCATGCTGCTGCAACATGGTTACTTCATCCTGATGCACCAAAAGTTACACCACCTGAAGCTGTACTTAGGTTACAAAAAGAAAGAGGGAAGGTGTTTAAATAATGGAAACAAAAACTAATGTTGGAAAAAAACACCGTAACATCGATTATTCTAAAAAAATATTAGAAGTAAAGGAATTAAAAAAATACTTTACCGTTGGAGTTGGCGGCAACAAATTAGTAGTTCCTGCTGTTGATGATATATCGTTTGACATTTACAAACGTGAAGTTTTCGGTTTAGTTGGTGAATCAGGTTGTGGTAAAACTACAACTGGAAGAACTATTATTAAATTATATAATCCAACTGCTGGTTCAGTTAAATTAAATGATGTTCAAATTGGTGCTGGTGATTTGACTTTCATTAACCGCATTAAAGAGATTAAAAAAGAATTAAAATTTGACATTATAAAATTAGATGAACGAAAACTAGCAATTTATAATATTAAAAAAGAATATGATTTCAAAATCGATGAATTAAAGCATCAAATTAAATTAATTGAAGACAAACAAAAAAAAGAAATTGATTTAGTTAAAGAACCTATTTTAGAATATAAAAAAGCTCAATATACACTAAAAGAAAAATATAAACTTGATGTTGAAGGCGTCAAGTACAATTTTATTCTTAAAAAAGGTCAAATTTTAGATGAAACTAAAAATGAAATTTTAATCGAATTTGAAAACGAAAAGAAAATAGAAAAAAACAAATACGATAATAAACTAATTGGTCTAAAAGAATCAGCAGCCCTTAAAAAAGAGGAAATAGCCGCTAGAATTGAGGACTTAAAAGTTGAATACAGTCAAAACCTTGAAGCGCTAAACGAAAAGTTTTTACCTCTAATTGAACAAGGTGAAGAAGAAATAAAGCCTAAAAGTGAAGCGCGTGCTGAGATTACAATATTAAGAACCAAAATGAAGGACGAACTTGCTGAATTAAAAGCAGAATACCTTCAAAAAAGAGAAGATTTAGTTGCTCCTGATAAAGAAGCAGTTAAAGTTGAAGAAGCAGCCATTAAAGAAAGATATAGTGTTGAAATTGCAGAAATAAAAAATCAGATTAAAACCTTGGTTGAATTAGAAAAAACTGCAATCGCTGCTCTGCCGCCTTTAGTTGAAACCCCAGAAGAAGGACAAATTAAAAGGCAAAAAATTAAAGAGTTAAAATTAAAAGCTAATGAAGAGATTAGACAACAAAAAGCGAAAATCGCTGACGCTAAAAGAATTAATAATTCAAAGGAAGCAATTGAAATGTCTAGAATGATGCAAATGATCTTCCAAGATCCAATTTCATCTTTGAATCCAAGAATGACGGTTAGAGAAATAGTTGGAGAGGGTTTAATTATTCAAGGTAACCATTCGCAAGAATATATCAATGATAGAGTTGCTGAAGTACTGGAAATAGTTGGACTATCAAAAGATCATGCAATGAGATATCCACACGAATTTAGTGGTGGACAACGCCAAAGAATTGGAATTGCTAGAGCTTTAATTATGAGTCCAAACTTTATAATTGCTGACGAACCAATTTCAGCACTTGATGTTTCAATTCAAGCCCAAGTTATTAACTTGTTAAAAGAACTTAAAGATAAATTAGATTTAACAATTTTATTTATCGCTCACGATTTATCAGTAGTTAGATTTTTCTGTGATCGTATTGCGGTCATGTATGCTGGTAAAATTATGGAAATGGCTGAATCAGATGAACTGTTTAGAAATCCTATGCATCCATATACAAAATCTTTATTATCAGCAATTCCACAACCGGATCCTGATTATGAAAGAGAACGCAAAAGAGTTCATTATAATCCAAGATTGCATGACTACCGTATTGATAAACCAGAATTAAGAGAAATCGCTGATGGTCATTATGTTTATGCTAATGAGCCTGAATTCAAAGAATTAGTTAAAGAATATAACAAACAAGCAAACAAAGGAAGGTGACGAAAATGAAAAAAATATTTTCTATATTTTTATTGGTGGTTTTCACTTCTATGCTAGTTGGTTGTCAAGATAGAAAGATTACTGATACCGAAATTAAAGTATATTTTTACACTGCTGCTCGTGGTACTAAAATTGATCCGCTTTTAAATGTTGAACCCAATTCTAAAATTCCTGAACCGGAAGAACCCGAATTGGAAGGATATTCTTTTGATGGTTGGTTTTTAGATCCCGCCAAAACAATTCCTTGGGACTTTGAAAACGACACTGTTGGTGAGAAGTCAATTACGCTTTTTGCTAATTGGCGAACAGGTTATTTTCGTATTTATTACGATTTTAATGGCGGATCTATTCCAAGTGACTATAAACCACTTGAGGAGTATCCAGAAGAGTTACAAGATCCAGAAACTAACCCAGAATTATTAAAATATCATTTCTTTAAAGTGGGGGATAGAAGAGTTTTATTCCGTCCAACAAGAACAGGTTATACTTTTAAATCATGGTATTTATATGATGAGTTTGAATGGCCGGGGGCGCCAGAAGGAACAGATCTTTCTTACAAACCGGGCGATTTAGGTAATACAGTTTTACCGGGAAGCAAAGCAGATGACATCTATTTATTTGCTCACTGGGACGCAATTAAGATTTCTATTTCATTTTTAGCCAATTATCCAGTTAGTGGCGTTGTATCTAACCCAAGTGCAAGAACGAGAACCTATGGTTTTGAGTTTGTTTATGACGGTAACTGGGACGGTGTTAGTCTTGATGTTAATACGCTGCCAGATTTTTCTAGTTACGAATCATTAGAATATGAATTTATTGGTTGGAATACAAGAGCTGATGGGCAAGGAGTTTGGTATCGCGAGGGTGATATCTTAGAAAGAACCGTTAGAATAACATTATTTGGTCAATGGATTCCAAAAGTTTAATTGAACAACAATATAACAATTATAAGAAAAAGAAGAACGCGGCTGTAGCTGTGGTCTCTTTTTCTTTTGTTTTCGTATTAACAGTTGGAACATGGTTGTTTTTACAACAATCATTTGATCAAAATCTCGCATATACGATCTTGTTTATTTTACTATTTGCTTACCTAGTATTTATTGTCTTCTATCGTAGTAAAATTGTTTTGTATGCGATGAAATTTCATTATTTTCGAATGATTCATGAAAATGTTGGGCTAATCAAAGTTAACAATCGGATATATACAGCTGGTTGGTTAAAGAAATTTGTAGATGGTGGCTTTGAGAAAGCTTATGAAGATGATGATTTTGTATTATTTGTGCAATTTTTCAATAAAATTCCCCGACTGGGTCGTACCGGAAGAGTTTTGGTTTGTTTTGTAGTTAGCAAAACCCTAGACTATAATTTTTACAACAATAAACTTGACGAAGTTATCGAAACAGTTTATGATGGATATAAAGATCAAAAGAAGGTAAAAAAACAAATCGTTATCCAATATAAAAAATATGATTCTTTTAGTGAAGAACATCAAGAAGAGCTACAAGAAATTATTAATTTTAAAAACGGAAGCCAATTATATATAAATTTACCGGTGGGTTATTTTGTAGACGAGCAAAAGATATACTATCTTCGCCCGATTAAACAATATCCCAACAAATTCTATTTTCACACATGTGCTTTAATCGAACAGTATAGTAATCTAAAAGGGGTTGTTATTGATGAGTAACAAAGATAAATTTAAATTAGTCAAACAAGAAAAAAAGGACTATCTTTTAGAAGATGACACTAATGATGACACTGAAGAAAAAGTTGAAGAAACCCTAACAGAAGAAGAAAAAATTAAAAAAGCTAAAAAAGTAAAACAAAGGCGAATCATTATCACTATTCTTGTTTTATTAGTACTAACAATCATTTTATTTGGTGGTGCTTTGTTATGGCAAATGCGCTTTGATTTAATGGGGTTTGCTAATGCCTTGTCGTTAACTTTTTTAATGTTGTTTTTTATTGCTTGGATTATGTTTGTTTATAACAAAAATATTTTATCACCATTAATTCACGGGTTTAAAGTGTTTGGTTTAATGATTGTTGGAAAGAGAAGCAAGGAAAGTTATTATGACTATTCAGTCAGAATTTCTGAAAATCCAATTCCGAAATATATTTATCTATCAACTTTCATTTGTTCTTTTATTGTTTTCATTCCCGCCACTATTACCGTAATTTTATCATCGATTTAATATGAATTTAGTTAATTATAAAAAAGGAATTAATTATGAATTTGGTGTTGACACACCAAGGAATTATAAAAAGGCCTTACAATATTATCAAAAAGCTAAAGAAGACGGTGTCTTAGAAGCGGCCAATAAGGTCAAATACAGCCACTTTTCAATCATTCAAGCGATTATTATTGTCGTGTTGATTATCGGTGGAATTATTATTGACTTTAGTATGACGTTTCCGTGGTTGGGAACTTTTTTGATTGGTGCCGGTGTTTGTTTATCATCATTAGTATATTTAAAGAAATATTGGATTAGAACCGGATATGCTTATATAACAAATATAGTGCTGTTGATGCTAAGCGTAGCAATTGTTATTCCTTACAGTGTGATCAAGCCATATTTAAATGGTATTACATGGTTACCGGTAACCCTTTTATTAGTAGTAGGAGTATTTGTCGCTTTCAGTAGCATTGTTTTATATTTTACAGATCGGGATAAGTCATTTATTATTCCGACTGTTATTGGAATGATTATGTTATTATTTTCTATTATTTCATTTACAATTGAAACGCCTGAAAAACAGTTTATATTTGAGAGAGTTGAAGATGGGATAGAAATTACTGGATACCGCTCTAATAAGGCACATCTTGTAATACCTGAAAAGATTATTGGTTATGATGTTATATCAATTGCTGCTAACGCTTTTAGTGGCGTGCAATTTGAAACCATAACTTTTAACAATAAGATAAAGCAAATCAACCGTTATGCTTTTTCAGGTAATCGGTTATTAACGGAAATTGATATTCCTGATGGTGTTGAAATTTTTGAAGGAGCGTTCTTTGGAAACTCTAACCTACGACAAGTAAATTTGCCAAAAGACTTAATTAATATTCCAGCATCGCTATTTAAAAACAATTATAGTTTAAAAAATGTCAATATACCTAATACTGTAATACGAATTGGTAGCGAAGCTTTTTCGAATACCGGTCTTTCAACAATTGAATTACCAAATAATCTTGAATATTTAGGGGGAGAAGCATTTGGTGGTACTCAGATTAAATCATTAGTGATTCCAAATACCACTACTTATTTAGGACCCCTTTCCAATATGACACATTTAGAAACCTTTAATATTCCCAATCAAATTGAATACTTACCAAATGAGTTTTTATTAAATAATCAAAATGTTATTGAGTTTATAGTTCCTAATAATATAAAATCAATTGGTCATTATGCTTTTAGAAATACTAATATTGAAAACTTTTTATTTAATGATAATATTGAAACAATCGGAAGTGGGATTTTTTGGGGAACCAAAAACCTGAAAACAATCACTCTTCCCGAAACACTAACATTTATTCCAAAAGAGACATTTGCCTATAGTGCCTTAGAAGAAATAGTCATTAACGGTAATATTAAAGAAATCCACAGCGAAGCTTTCTTATCAGCTAAGAGCCTACATTCGGTTGTGTTAAATGAAGGTTTAAGAATTATTGAAGCCAACGCTTTTGCCAATACTGAAGCACTTAAAGAAATCGTTTTTCCTAACTCTGTCATTTATTTTGGAAGCAATACATTAAGAGATTCTATTAGCCTGGAGCGAGTCGTATTACCAGCCGGTCTTACTAGCGTGCCTGATCGTTTTTTAGATGGAGCAACTAAATTAAAAGAACTTGTCTGGCCCGATAGCATTGTAAGTGTTGGGCGTTACGCTTTTAGAAACACTAACCTTAGCCATATAACGCTACCTTCAGAATTAGAAACCATTCATGATTATTCGTTTTTTGGAATAACTTCATTAGAGTCAATTACTTTTAATGATAAGTTGAAGTCCATAGGAACTCATAGCTTTGGGCAGACATCGTCTCTTAAGGTTGTCGATTTCCCGTTATCTCTGACTCAAATTGGAGAATATAGTTTTAACGGTTCAACAATGCTTGAAGAAGTTCATATTAAGCAAAACGTAAGAGTTGTAGGTTATTGGGCATTTAAGGGTAGTCCTGATTTAGTAGTTTACATTGATAACAACCCTTTCGTTGATTCATGGGATAAAAATTGGAACCCTGATAACGCTTTGGTCTTAGACGGATCATAAAAATTTGATATTTATAGGCTCCGATGTTAAACTCGGAGTTTTTTATTGACTTGGTTAGTAAACTAATAAATAGATAAAAACCAATAATTATAGTATAATTATTAAGACTTATAGGAGGACAATTTGATGAAAAAATTAGAAATTAAAAATTTAAGTGTTAAAATTGAAGATAAAACAATTTTAAATAATATAAATTTAGTTATTAAATCGGGTGAGGTTCACGCAATAATGGGACCTAATGGAACTGGTAAATCAACACTAGCTAGCGCTATTATGGGAAACCCTATTTATGAAGTAACTAGTGGTGAAGTTTTATTAGATGGTGAAAATCTGCTAGATATGTCCGTTGATGAAAGAGCGAGAGCTGGTTTATTTTTGGCGATGCAAAATCCGGTTGAAGTACCAGGAGTTACTAACAGCGCTTTTATGCGTGAAGCATTATCGGCTAAACAAGGAAAAAGAGTAGGTCTTTTTGATTTTGCTTATGAATATGAGAAGAAAGCTAAAGAGTTAGAAATGCGTGAAGATTTGCCACACCGTTACCTAAATCAAGGATTTAGCGGTGGGGAAAAGAAACGCAATGAAGTTTTACAGTTGAAAGTTTTAAAGCCTAAAATTGCTATGTTAGACGAGATTGATTCAGGACTAGATGTAGACGCCTTAAGAATTGTTGGAACTAATGTATCAGAAATGGTAGGTGAGAATATGGGCGTTTTATTAATTACCCATTATCAAAGAATTCTAGATTATATTAAACCTACCTATGTTCATGTCATGATTGATGGGAAAATTGCCAAAACTGGTGGAATGGAAATAATTCATGAAATTGAAGAATCAGGTTATGCTAGCTTTATGGGTGAGGATAAATGAGCTCAAAACACGAATTAAAAAATACTGGGGTGGAAATTGATTTTGTTAATATTAAAGACCAAACAAAATTAATCCAAGTTGGTAATAACATAACCAAAAACATTGTTTTAAACATCGAAAATAAACACGTAAATATTGAGATTAATGTTGGCGAAAATTCTTTCATTAAGGTCTTAATTTTAAGTGTTCATGAATCTAATATTAAAATTAATCTAATAGGCAAAGTTAGTCGTTACGGCACGCTAAATTTGATAGCTGGATTTTTAAACGATCATACAGAACTTGAAGCCAAGATATATTTAAATGACAAATATGCAGAAGCTAATGTTAATTCTTTAGTCGTAAGTCACAATAACCAACAACAAAAGTTGTATTATGAAATCATTAATAACGCAACTGAAACTAATGCTAATATCGATGTTATTGGTATCGGTAATGATAATGGAAAAGTTATTGTTTCTGGAGTTGGCCAAATTAATAAAGGCATGCATAACTCAAACAATTTTCAACATTTAACGGGAGTTATTTCAGATCAAGCAGTTGTTGAGATGAATCCGTATTTACTAATTGATGAGCATGATGTTAAAGCGGGTCACGGGGCTACAATCGGACAAGTTGATGAAGAAATATTATATTATATGATGAGTCGCGGGATCCCCAAAAAAGAAGCACAAACGCTTTATATGAAGGGTGTTGTTTCTCCTTTTGTTGATCAAATTTTTGATAAAGATTTGTGTGAAGATTTTAGCAAAATCTTATGGGGTGAAAGTTTATGAAGTTATTAGATGTTAGAAAAGAATTTTCTTTCTATAAACATCATAATAATCTATATTATTTAGACAGTGCCGCTTCCGCATTAAAGCTTGATAAGGCGATTAACAAGATGACTGAATATTATCACCGTTCTGGCGTTAATATTCACCGTGGAAACTATGAACTGGCTTTTTACACGACAAAAGAATATGAAGAAGCAAGAGAAACAGTTGCAAAGTTTATAAACGCTGATAGCGATGAAATTATCTTTATTAAAGGAGCAACTCAAGCTCTTAATTTAGTGGCTAATTCAGCTCATGTCTTTTTAAAAGATAACGGGGAAGTTATTACCTCCGAACAAGAACACAACTCTTCAATCCTACCTTGGCTTAATCAAGAAGATAAGTTAGGTTTTAAAACTGTCTATATCCCTCTAACAGCTGATTACCGAATAACAGTTGACAGTTTTAAAAAAGTGTTAACTACTCAAACTAGAGTTGTGGTTATTAATCATATCTCTAACGTTTTAGGGTATATTAACCCGATTAAAGAAATTACTAAATTAGCACACCAAGTTGGAGCTATTGTTATTTTGGATGCCGCCCAATCAATTCCGCACATCAAAGTTGATGTGAAAGATTTAGACGTCGACTTTTTAGCTTTTTCTGGCCATAAAATTTTTGGACCGACGGGAATTGGTGTCTTATACGGAAAAAAAGAACAACTTAAAAAACTAGAAGTCTATGAAGTTGGTGGTGAAATGGTCGCTAAAGCTAGTAAGGATGAAATTGTGTTTCAAGATATTCCTTACCGCTTTGAAGCAGGCACCCCACCGATAGGTGAAGCCATCGGTTTAGCAGAAGCAATTAGGTTTGTTGATAGCATCGGTTTTGAAAATATTTCTAATCATATCGAAACCTTAAGAAAATATGCAATAAGTGAATTAAAAAAGATTGATGGTATTACTATATATAATCCTAATGCTGATAGTGGTATCATTTCATTTAATATCAATGGTGTTCATCCACATGACGCCTCAACGGCTTACGATGATATGGGAGTTTGCTTAAGATCTGGACACCATTGCGCTTCTATCTTAACCGAAGTATTAAATACTCCTGGTGGTTCTTTAAGGGCTTCGATTAGTATTTATAATGATACTAAAGATATCGATATGTTAATAGAAGCAACGAAACGTGCGGTTAACTTTTTTGGAGGAAAATAAAGATGAAGCTCGAAGATCTATATCGTGAAGTTATTATGGAACATTATAAAAACCCTCTTAATAAAGGGTTAGTCCAAGATGAAAACTATAGTTTAGTTAATTTGTTAAATCCAAGCTGTGGTGATGATGTAACCGTTCAAGTCTTAATTAAAGACAACCAAATTAAAGACGCAAGACATGATGGGCACGGATGCTCAATATGTTGTTCAAGTGCTAGTGTTTTAACTAATGAGATTATTGATAAAAGTATTGATGAAGCAAAAGAAATTATTAAGCAATATTTAATTATGCTAACCGGAGAAAAATATGATTCAAACGTATTAAAAGGTGAACCTTTAGCATATACGGGAGTGTCTAGATTTCCGGCTCGTATTAGATGCGCTTCGATTGCTTGGAAAGCAATGGAAGAAGCAATAGAGGAGGCAAACAAATGAAAGATAGAGATAATCAAATAAAGAATATCCAAAAAGAATATAAATACGGCTTTTCAACAAAAGCTGATAACATTATAGATACAGGAAAAGGACTTAGTGAAGAAGTAGTTCGCGCTATTTCTAAGGCTAAAAATGAACCGGAGTGGATGCTAGAATATCGGTTAGAAAGTTATCGTTTATTTCTTGAAATAGAGAATCCTAAATGGGGACCAGACCTATCGCACATTAATTTTGATGATTTTACTTATTTTATTAGAAATATTAATGGGGTGAAAAACTCGTGGGATGAGGTACCGGAAGAAATCAAAACAACTTTTGAACGCTTAGGAATACCCCAAGCGGAAAGAGATTACTTAGCCGGAGTTTCTACGCAATTTGAAAGTGAAGTTGTGTATCATTCAACTCAAGAAGAGTTAGAAAAACAAGGTATTATTTATACCGATACTGATTCTGCTTTAAGAGATTACCCTGAACTATTCAAAAAATATTTTGGAACCGTTGTTCCTAATAGCGATAATAAATATGCTGCTCTAAACGGTGCGGTTTGGAGTGGTGGCTCATTTATCTATGTACCAAAAGGCGCCAAGCTTAATAAACCGTTACAATCATATTTTAGAATGAATTCTAGCCAATTAGGACAGTTTGAAAGAACTTTAATTATTATTGATGAAGGAGCTGAAATTAATTATATTGAAGGTTGTACCGCTCCAGTTTATTCAAAAGAATCACTCCATGCTGCTGTAGTTGAAGTAATTGCTCATAAAAACTCTTTAGCACGTTACACCACCATTCAAAACTGGTCAAGTAATGTCTTAAATTTAGTAACTAAAAGGGCTCACGTTTATGAAAACGCAGCAATGGAATGGATTGATGGTAATATGGGTAGTTCAATTAATATGAAGTATCCATCTTGTCTATTACTTGAGCGTGGTGCCAAGGGTTCAATGATATCAATTGCTGTCGCCGGTAAGGATCAAAATCAAGATGCTGGTGCCAAAATGATTCATTTAGCACCAAACACCTCATCTAATATTATTTCTAAATCAATTAGTCATAGTGGCGGTCGTGTTAACTATCGCGGGAAAGTTTATATTGATCCGAAAGCTCACAACTCTAAATCACACATTGAGTGTGACACTATTATTTTAGATAAACACTCCTACAGTGATACAATACCTATTAATATCGTAAAAAATAGCACTTCCTTTGTCGAACATGAAGCAACAGTTTCGAAAATAAGCGAAGACCAACTGTTTTATCTAATGAGTCGGGGACTGACCGAAGGGCAGGCAACCGAGATGATTTTAATGGGCTTTATTGAGCCTTTTGCGCGCGAACTTCCAATGGAGTATGCTGTTGAGTTAAATCAATTAATTAAGATGGAAATGGAAGGGTCAATTGGCTAATTATTAACGGAGATCTAAATGTATCAATATTTTATTTTACAAAGTAAAAAGAATCTTAAAAACGAAAAAGATATGTTAATATCTCTTTTCAATGAGGTTGTAAATATTGAACATTTGGAAATTGATAGTAATCAAATTGTAGTGATATTTAGTGAATTGTTAGAATCATCACTAAGAGAGTTATC
>CAZRJV010000022.1:0-19042 GCA_964600625.1 uncultured Acholeplasmataceae bacterium | reverse complement strand
AAGATTTAAAATAATAAAAAAGGGGCAGTTCAAACTAATGAACTGCCCCTTTTTTATTTTTATTATTAGTTATTTAAAACTCTTAGTTTAATAAAGTAATCTTAATTAATTGAGTAACCAAGTATTAATTCCTATTAATATTCAGCACAAAGAGTATATTTCTCATATTGAACAAATCGATGATTATCGGCTAGAAACGGACCACCGCCGGTGCCAATAGCTGCAAGTTCATCATAATGTCCCCAGTTACTAAAAAGATAGCTTTCACCAAGTCCTCCACCATATTCAACATCTCCTTCGAAAGTTGTAAGTCCTCCGCTGTTTTTCAATTCCTGACCGCTACTTAGAAAGTCAACTGTCAAATAACTGGTTTTTGGTGTGATGGTGTATGAACTTCCGCTAGAGGTAGAAACGTAATATTTAACATAGACAATGACATTTCCTTCTATATAGATTGAATCTGAGGTTAATTGAGAATCAATCTTCAAATTATAATCCATTGGTGTTGATGCATTAACGCTTGCATAAACTTTAAAAGCAGCGTTGTCAGTTACTAATTCGAATTTTTGAGCGATATCCTTGACTGTTGTGTAAGTAAATATTTTAATACTTGGAGCAGAAAGCGATTGCTGACTCTTCTTACGCGGGGTAATAGTTTGTTGTTCGAATTTCATTTGAACAGTCTCATCTTGGGTAAAGACAAATTCATCATCGTATACATATTCACCATTTAGTGTTAGTGAAGAAGGATACAACCCGACGCTTTTGGCTAAGTCTTCAAATTTAGTAATCACTAGATCCTTTTCTTGTTTGGTAATATGGATATATTGATTTGTCACTTTTTTGGTAATTGACGTGTTAATTCCCACTTGCGATAGCCCTGCATAATTAGTAACATCATCAAAAGAAATTTTTATCTTTCGAACATTGATATAAAATCTTGCTGATAATAAATCACCATTATCTGCTTCAGTAGCTGCGCAGATACGTCCTGGTACTCTAAAATCACTTTCATTGACATATACTTCTTCTGAAACTACGTTATAAAATTTTAAAGGAGTTTCAGCGTAATAGGTTTCAAGCTGTTCATTAATTTTCGCAGTGGCATTAATCTTTAAGAACGTATGAATATCTTCAGCATCTGAAAGCCCAGTTTGAGTATGGAAATATATTAAGTTGCCTTCAAGTTTAATAGCAATCTTATATGTAATTTCAGTAATACAATCAATATAAACTTCTTGCCCAGGAGAAACAAGTTCACCAGTATACCAAGTCTGTAATGTATTATCTTTATAAATGTTCTCTAAGTCAACTCTTCTTTTATTATCAGCATGCGGTAACTTAACTGGGAGAAACCCAGTGGAAGCAGTAGTAGCTAATTTAAGTGGAACTTCATCTGCTACTACTTTCCCTTCCCGAACAAGTATATCAAAAGGCTCTGTAGTATAATCAAGGGTTTTAGGTGATCTCTTGTAGCTCATTTTTTCGCCATCAAAGTTGACTATAATTTTAGCATCCCATTGAGCATGAAAAGTGATATCATCAGTTATTACAGTCTCAGCGGTAATTTTTTCGCCTTCTTCTTTAGCTGTATAAAAACCAGCAAATATCCATGGTATCCTTTTCCCTTCAAAAGGCAAATCGCCTACTTGATCATTTGCTAAAATATACTTCTCAATAATTTCGTTTTCCTTATTATATGTTTTAAATGTCACTTTTTTGGCATCTGGACTTAATTCAATTACTGGAATAAATCTTACAACATCCTTTGAAAATTGTTTGCTATCATCTACAATAACACTAGGGTTTTGTTGATCAGCCCAACCTTTAAAAACATATGCGTATGGGACTTCATATTCTAAAACATCAGCTTTTACTTCACCAAAACTTGTCTTATAGATTTTAATTATATTTTGGTGCTCTGTAGTTCCATCTTCTTTATAGAAAACAAATTGTGTTCCTAGTGTTACAGTTAAAGTGGTATCTTTAGAGATATCTGTATCAAAATCAAATACTTGATTCCCTTCGTGCACTTCCATTATCTTGTACATACCGCCTAAAGCTAGTAGTAGGGTAGCACTTGTTATTTTACCGGTTGGAATATACCATTCATAAAAATTATGATCATCTTTTAAATAATTTACAGATAAATGGTGAACATCTTTACGGTTTTGAACAACAAATTCAACATGATTAAATTCATCAAGTTCAAGTCTTAATTTGGCATCTTCTAAATACTCATTCCATTCATTAATGCTATTAAAAGACATCCAATGACTTTGAGTTAACAGTGCTGCTCTTCTTACATGCAGTGATATATCAGAATTTATAGATTCCAATTCGGTGCTCGCTGGTCCAAAACTTGACTCATCTTTTATCTTGACAGTTACAACTACTCTAACATCTTCCATTTCAGCATTTAGCGTAATATTTTCAGTAACTAGCGTGTCAAAGTTATATTCAACTTCACCGTGCATCCATTTAATAAATTTATATCCAGGTACAACCGGGTCACTTGGTTTAGTATATTTTTCCCCATATTTTTTAATTTGAGTAATATCTTCTAAACCATCAACTTTAAAAGTTACGGTGTAGTTAATTGCATCGTATGATGCAATAATTTCTAAATCTTTTGTAACTGGCAAACTAAAGTTATAGCCAGTTTCTCCTAAAACCCATCCTTGGAAATTTTTTCCAGGTTGTTTCGGATCTTCTTCTGGTTTTGCCACAGTTAGGCCATGCTTAACTTTTTCAGTTTTAAAAACTGTTTCACCGTTCATAAACTTAACTGTATAAACATTAATAAACTCAGCTTCAATTACTAGCGGTTTAATAACTTCAGTGTTAAAATCATAAGCTTCACCTTCTAACAACCACTGAACAAACTCTTTATTTGGTTGTGCTGGAACTTCTTCAGGCATCGTAGCTTTTGAACCATGCATAACACTTTGTTTTAAAAACTCTTGATCACCATTTTTATATACTACATCATAAAATGATGCATCAAAACTAGCATGCAAAGTCAAATTACTAGCAACTGGTTTTTGAAAATCATATAAAACACCAGCAATAACCCAACCACTAAATTCTTTACCTTCTTTAACAGGGGCAACTGGTTTTTTAAGTAATTGTCCATATTCAAGCTCTTCGGTTTTAACTACTTTATCGTCAACTTTAAAAATAACCATATACTTTTCAAGTTCCCAAATCGCTTTAATAGTAATGTCTTTCATAACTTTACTATCATTAGTAAATTTAACACCTTCTAATTGCCACTCTTTAAAAACACTACCTTTTTTAGTAGGTGTTGGCAGATCATACGTGCTACCTTTTTTTAATATGATGGTTTCAATTGGATCTCCACCATCAGTATCAAACATAACTTTAACTTCTTTAGTCTTACAGCCTGTAAGTAAAAAAACGGTTGTAAATAATAATACGACCAGTACAGCAACCTTTTTCATAAGTTTTCCTCCTTTATATACTAAAAATTGCATGTAAAAACTCTTGGGGTTATTAAATTATAGCTTTAAACGTTTTTATACATATTAAGTATACCAAACATAATAATTATTGTCTACACCATTTTAAACTTTAATAACTTTTGAAAATTAAAAAAGGTTTTATAAAGCCTATTTAATTAATCTATTTTTTATCTATATTTTTACAACAACTTCCAATAAATCATCTTAACTATATTGAGATAGATTTATTCATCTCGAGTTTAGTTGTTTATTTTAAATAAAATAGCTTGATACGGATTTAGTGCACCATCAAAATCTTGATAGTTGTTTAAAACTATTTCACCATTTATTGTGCCTATTGGTTCTTTTTGATCACTAAAATTACACACAACTAAATATCTTTTATCTAAAACTCTTTCATATGAAAAGATATCCTCGCCTAAATCTTTTAAAATAAATGAACCCATTTGAAGAGTTTTTGATGTTGATTTATATGATAATAAGTTTTTCAAGAATTTATAAATCGATTGATTGCTATAATAATCTTTATTAAAGTTTACTTTTTTATAATTTTGATTAACTTGAAACCAAGGTGTCGCTTTAGAAAAGCCTGCATATTTAGTACTATTCCACTGCATTGGAGTTCTAGCGTGATCACGAGCCTTAATTGATAAACTTGTTAGTACTTCATCAACTGGTTTTTCTTTAATTGCCTTATAATAGTAATTAATCGCTTCAACGTCTTGATAGTTTGTGATATCAACTTTACCAAAACCAGACATTCCAAACTCTTCACCTTGATAAATAAAGATATGTCCTTTTTGTAAATATAGTAACATAAATAACATCGTTTGAGCGTAGTACCTATATTCTAAGTTACAGTATCTACCAACCGCTCGCGGTTGGTCATGACTAGACCAAAACAAAGCCGGCATTCCGCGGTTTTGATAGGCTTGTTGAATTTTTAATCGGTGGATGATTAGCCATTGCTGATCTTGTACTACCATTAATGTAATTTAAATTTAAAAACAACTTAAAGCTACTTCAATAAAAAAGACTGTATAGAGATGAAGTTTTTTCTTCATAGACTCTGCAGTCTTTATTTTATTACGATATTTTTTTGAATTATACAATCAATAAAATTTAACCTATAAAGTCAACTTGGATTCTTTATATTCTAAAACTTTTTTAATGAACACTTTAATGATACATCTTTAGAATAAACAAAACCTAGTTTAAGACGTGTTTTCATTACTTTTTACTAATTTCATAATCAGTAATGTTATATTGTACTTCGGTGTTTCTTACCATGAAAAAATCGCTTAAGAAGGCTCTTATAAAACCTGCAAACAAGTACTTATTCCAAGGGTAATTTATTAAAGGTAATAAATAATAAGCATCAAATGTTACAGTTGATATTTTGTTTGTTTCGTTTAATATATTTTCAATGATTTCTTTAATATCATTAATAATGCTTTCTGTAATTTGAAAATTATCTTTATTAACCATAGTATCAATATTAATTTGAACAAAGTCATCGCTCATTTGAATTAAAAAATCATTTTGATTAATATATGTGGCGGTTCCTGTTTTGTTTAAAAATTTTTTTACATCTTCCAACGAAAAAATATCTGATTTAGAAAATTGTTTAATCAACACGGAAAGAATACTCTTGTTCTCTTTTGAAATCCACGGTCTAGAATAATAATAATCATCTGGAAGTAAATATTTTATTAGAGAAAAAGTTGCAAAGTGATTTTTTGGTATATTAAATTTTTCAAAAATTTCTCTATTAAAAAGAAAAAGTTCAGAGAATATTTTTCTACTATTAATTATTGTAACATCGCTTCTCTTAAATGTTTCTTCTATCGAGGTTTTTATTTCCTTTTTTAGCTGCTCAATAAATATATTTCGATCAATATATTTATAGTTTCCGTTTGAAAGATAAAGTAATCCATTTGGTTCTTCTTTGTATAAGATATCATCGATAACATATCTTTCGACAAATTTAAATTTTTTTTGTATTTCACTAATATTAAACCCTTTTCTATGATCTCTTATGAACATTTTAATTCTTTCTCTCGGGTTAATATGGTTAATTTCGGACTGAATAAAGTCTCTCTGAGACTTAAATTTTTTAGGAAGTTTTTCATCTAACAGCCCCTTTAAATGATATCTATTATTTATTTCCTCGTGTTTTAATTGTTTTTCATATTTAATGAATATTTCTTGATAACTTATTGTTCTGTTTTCATTTTCTATATAACTTAAAATTTCTGACTTTAGATCATCAGGTAATGTAATTGCATATTTTTTCTTTAAATATGTTCCGCGATCAATTAATATATAATCGTTTCTGCTGATTAATCCTAATATAGCTCGTTTATCACTAAAATCAACTTCTTCTCCATATTTTTCATAAAAAGACGCTTCTAGAATCCTGTAATCTGTCTCATTTCCCGCTCTGTACCCATTTGGAAACATTTCATCTATTAATTCTATAATCAATTTATTTATAGAGTAATTCTCATGAACAATTATTGATCCACGCTTTTTATATTTGAGATTAACAACTCTTTTATTTATGTGACTCAAAGAATTGTATTCCAAAAGTGTATAAGTTTTTTTAAAGTTTGATAATAATAATGACAACAACTCTTTTTCATCATATAATAGAGAGTCATAGTATATTTTCAATGCTTCATAATACTTAATTCGACAATCATAAGTAACAATCAACTGATTGATAAAGTCGGAAATTATTTCATTATTGAAATAGTTAACTAAGATTAATTCATCCAAATATTTATCAGTTGACAGTTTTCCAAAAATTACTCTCATAAGTAATTTAAAGATTTTTATCCTTTTGTATAATTGTTTGATTGTAATTGCTTGAAGCTGTCTTACTCTTTCTCGTGTAACTGTTAATTTTTTCCCAATTTCTTCAAGAGTTTGATTTCTTCTGCTAGCAATTATATAAATACTTCGGTCTTCATAGTGAAACATTTCTGTTATTATTATATTCAACAATTCATCAAAAACTTCTTTTTTTAAACCCTCTATTAAAAACAATGAAGTGTTGAAGTTTAGTGATGTTAATATCATTATTTTATTTCTAGATAACTTTAATAAATCAGATATTTTCGTAACATTTAGAGATCTTAAAAAATCAACCTGTGATTTGAAACTATAAGCAAAAATAGGTTTATTGTCATAAAAATCAAATTCTCCAGAAAATACACTATCTATTTCTTCTTCTAAGTCTTTTTCACGCGAAATCATATAGTAATACACTGAATTAATATATTCTAAATCAAGGTTATCTTTTATAAAACTATATTTTAGAAAAGCAATTAACTTCTCTTCAAAGTTAAAATCATTAATGTTATTTGTGATAGTAAATATTGATTCTACATTAAAATCAGTGGTAAACGGGTTTTTTTCAACAAGTAAATGTATCTTTTCTTTTTGTAGATCAGAAAGCTTAAAAAACCCGTTTGATCTTATAAAATATTGATTTAATAAATCTTCAATTTTTTTATTGTTTGTCCATTTTTTTTCGCTTTTCATACATAAATGCTTTAAAATGTCTTTTAAAGAAGACTTCTTTTCTTTATATAAAATTTCAGAAATTTGATAATATAAAATTTGTTTATAATCTTTAATAGATTCATTATCATCAGAAACCCCTAGCATTATATAGTGCCTATTTAAATCATAAAGTCTATTAAGCCATTCGTTAGAATAAACAATTTCATCATCTTGATTCAAGTCATTAAATTTTTCAATTAAAATTTTAAGACTTACTTGTTTATACTTTTGGGATTTAACTTGATTATACACTTTTTTTGTTTTATCCAAATTTTTATTCGAGAATGATGGTAAGTTGATATCGATAAAATCTAGATTTTCAGTAGTTGCCGCCTTTTCATTTAATAAATCTTCAACATTTTTCAATTCAAAAAATGATTTTATTTCGTAAATTTTATTTATTAGAATCTCTTCATTAATTAATCTGTTTTCAATAATATTATCTGATGACAATAATAATTCACTAGTATTATATATAAAAATTTGTTTTAGAATCTCTATCTCTTTAACAGTTAAACCTAACAGATTCAAATTAGATGGCTTGCCATAAATCCTCATAATTCTTTTTATTTCTGAAATATTCACGTCTTGGCTGATTGAGAAATAATTTTTATAATTTTCAAGTGAGTAAAGCTCAAAATCTTGAAGGTTTTCTATTCCCATAAGAAATAAAAAATTAATAGTTTCTTCTGAGATATTTAATTTTTTAAAACTTATTGTTTTTGTCATTTTTTAATATCATGAAAAAGAGCAAAAACATGGAACTGTTTCATCAACAGTGTTTTTCGCATATTCCTTTAATTCTTCTTCGGTCATTTTCTCTAAAACTTCTTCTCTATATGTTTTTAGTGTATATGGAGCGCCATCTCTTTTAAGAATAGATACGTTTAAATTAAACTCCTCGTTAAATCTTTCTTCCATATCTTCTTGTTCTTGATACTTGTGTGGCCATATTAAATATAAGTTTGCATAATGACCTAAACCACCACGCACACACCTTCCACTACAATTTGCGTGACTAAATCCTAGTTCATACATTCTTGGGAGTTTAATTTTCCATTCATTTTTAATGATTTCTCTTGCTTTAATCTCAGGATCAATTGCATCAATCATTGGAAACTGACATTTAACGGGCTCTAAAGGCAGGTGCTCATAATGAGTAATTAATCTATCAGCTCTGTGTTTTTCGTGTGGTCCAATTCCGAAATATAAAATAGGTTCAAAATTGTTTTTTCTTAATTCATCTATAAAGATAAGAGTTTGTCTGACTTTTAGTTCTTCTGAACATTTTGCAAATCTTGCATTACCAAGAAATCTTTGTTCAAAAAAAACGTCCTCAGGAGTTCTACCATCAACCACTCTCGTAATAGGTAGTCCTATATAATTAGCGCACTCTTCCATAAATCTAATATTATCTTCGTCTTCCCATAGTGTATCTGTAAAAAACAATATAGTATTTTCGGTTCCAAATTTGTCCACTACCCACTTAGCGATATATGAGCTAGAAGCTCCACCACTAAAAAGTACAACATGTTTTATTTTTCTCATATTTACCTCACATATTTTCTTAATAGATCTAACAAAATGTTTTCTAACTCATCTTGTGACATATACCTTTTTGTCGCTTTAATGATGTTTTCTAAATTTTCAGCTGTAGTTTCAGCTTTTATAGATAGTTTTACATTGCGAATCAAAAATTCTTCATTGCCAATTAATACTTTGCTAACTTCAAAGTTTTTATTCGATGATAAATTAGCTAATATTAATCTTTTAAGCTTTTCAAACATATCTGCTGTCCAATATTTTATCTCAATTTCATCTACCTCTGATGCAAACATTTCAATTATCGATGTTTTCTCTAACAATGCCTTAGATATTTTATTAAATTTAGGATTCTTTTCATGATTATTTTCAATGTTTTTCATGAAGTCCTCTCCTATTTCATTCATTATAGATGTTTCAAAACTATTTAAATATCTTCTAAAATGGTCTTCTATATTTTCTTTAAGCATTTTTACTATTTCAACATCTTCTGCAAATGTATGCAATTCAGTTAGGGCAGATGTTGGATCAATCCTAGTTTTTTTAATAATTTCTAATAATCTCTTCTCTGAGATACCCAAATTTAGTCCTTGTTGTGTAATAATAGGCAGGTCGATTAACCAACTGTGCATTGAACTACAAGTCTCAACACTTAAAGATCTGCTAATTATATATTCACTAGATTCACCAAATAATTCTTTTAACTGAACCAAAAAGTCTTGATTCTGAAAATCAAAGTGATTATATACATACTCAATAGGATTATAATACTCTATAATTTTATTGTTTGTGAACGGTTTAGATAAATTATTGTTTATTTCTACTCGTAAGGATTCATAAAGAGACTCTGGTGTCAAATTTGGAATAAATGTTTCATTTTTATAAAAAGTCATGTTCTCCCATCTTTCATTTAATATAAACGTACCTAGCAATATAGCAATAGAAGGCCTCATGCCATACGGCGGATTTACTAGAATCATATATAAGTCACTCAACTGACCTTTTGGTTTATAAAATAGTTTTTCTTCTATCTCTTCAGTAATTTGTCTAATTATTGATATGTTTTCCACATCTTGAGATCTATTTATTATAGAATGAAGTATTAGATTTGAAGGCGAATTTCTTCCTTGTTTTAATTCTTCTAATGTTTTGTTTTCTAATATAGAGATAATATTATTAATTATTGCCTTTTCTTGAACGTTTGAAATCTTGAACATATTAACTTGCTCATTTGTGATGTATAAATATCTACTATATTTTTTAATAAACATTTTGCTTAAAAAATTGCTAATTTCCTCGAAATTACTAAAACTATATCTCTGATCATTATAAGTAAATTTTGAATTGTAAAAAATGCTATCTAGTTCTTTATTAATCTTAGATAAAATAAGTAATTTTTCATATTCTAATTCAACATGAAATAGATTGTTATATATTGTTTTTTTATTCTGAAGATTTCTTATATAAAACAGCTTCTCAGCTAAAAATCTTAATGTTTCAATATTTCCACTATACTTCCCAATAATTGAATCCTTAAAAAATATCTTTTTATCACCAATATTAATGATTATCTGAATATCAGCGTTTTCAAACAAACTAGAAACATCATTTTTATTTGTTACATAATATATCCTTCCAAAACGTGTAATATCATTTATAGAGCTATATTTTTCAGCAACAACATATTTGTTAATGTTTATTTTATTTATAAGTTCTATGAATTCTTTTTCAGAAAACGGCTTTTCTTCTCGTTCTTTTACTATTTCTAATTCAAGATCAATCCCGCTACTGTCAATCAACTCATATTGATTGTCCAATAAATTGAATCTTACAACTTTCACTTTTATTAATTCTTCCAAAGTCTTTTTTATTTCTGATTTGGAGGTGTCTAAAGCAAAAGATATTAATTCTATTGAAACTTGTATATTAGAATTCGACATTACGACATTCCAAATAAATATAAACTTCAGTATTCTTTCGGATATTTCAATTATGTCATCATGCAATCTTACCTTAGTTTTACCAATTAACTTATTAAATAATGTTAAATGTTTTTGTTCTTCAGTATCAAGCTCAGAATAATCTAGAAAGAAATAATCAACTAGAAAATCAGGATAATATATTTTATTACTACTTTTAATAAATTCATATAATCCGTATTTTGATTCATCATTTAAAAATGTAAAAAGGGTCCTTTCATTTTGGCCAAAAACGCTAGACACCTTAGGCACTAAAAGAGTCGTTACCGGATGCAATGGATACATTTTTTGTATTATTTCATTTGTTGATGACAAGTCCCAATTATACTCATTAAAAAGCGTAAAATCTTGTGTCTTATTTTTCCAATTTTCAAAAATTTTTGCATCGATCTCACTGTTTTTTTCTTTTTCTATAAACCCACTAGCAATTGATAAAAACATTTCATATTCACTTCTTATTTCAGTAGAACTGAACCTTTTTTCTATCTTAACAAATTCTTTTCTCATCTCTTCTGGGAGTGATAAAAAGTATTGATTTACTGGTTTATGAGAAATTAGTATCAATTCTAAATTATCAACGCCATTATTAGCTAGTTCTGACAAATCTTGTAGTTCTTGCATGAATAAATCTATTTTATCCTTCTCCACCTGTTGCATATATCTTCCAAACTCATCATATACAATGATAATTCCTAAATTTCTTTTATCTAGTTCTTTACAAATCTCTTCTAGTACTATATGCGCGCGGTCAGTTAGAGGAAGTTGGAGCTCTTGACCAGCAGTTAAATCTCTAAAAACCATCTTAAACCAGTCTAGATACTTTGTGTTGAAAGCTCTTATTTGCTGTAAAAAATCTTTCATCGTAATCTGTAACTCATCAAGTCTGCTTATAAAAGATGTATAGGTAATAAAGTATTTTTCTTCCCACATATCAATTGTTTTTTCAACAATAGAAAAATGTGTGGGTAAATAAACAGAAATTCCTTCCATATCTAATTGTTTTACAATACTTCTAATTAAGACGCTATTAAATTCACCTTCATAACCATTCAAAAGGATTGGAATATAACTTCTGTTTATTTTAGAAACCCTATTAATAACATCACCATATTTTTGATCAATAGTCAGCATTTTTTCTGAGAGTTTATTAATATCGTTTTTTCCATATTCCTTAGAAAGGATCCCAGTAATTAAAGAACATATATAGGATTTTCCGCTCCCATAAGGTCCAAACATCAGATGAGCGCTTTTGCTTTTTTTATTAATTACTCCGTTAAATACTGAATTTAAAAAACGCAAGTGAGCATCAGTAGGAATATAGTTTTCAATTAAATTGCTGTCGCTATAGTCATATCTAACGTTAATACTTGTTCTCATATGTTTTCACCACTTTCATACGCTCTTCTTAAAAACACAAACGGATCTGTCTCTGCTATTCTAACTGTGTCCAACCCTGCTGTTCTAGTAATAGATAAATCTAAACCAATTGAAATCATTTTATCAATTACTGATAGTATTTCAGTTCTATTTAAATTAAAACATTTCCCAATATTGTTTTCTGCATTAATAATATTAGATAATGACAAGTGGCCTCCATGTTGATTTATTAACAAAATAAAGTACATCGCGTGTAATGAAATCTTACTTTCTTTAATCCTAACCCTTACAAAAATATCATCTGAGTTTTTTCTTATTAATCCGAGGTCTCCTAAAAATGAAACGTTTTTGTCTTCAGGATTATCACTTTCATATCTAGAATACATATTAATCAAACATTCTATATCTCTAGATAATGTGTTTTCAGAAACTTTTCCTTCAGTAAATTCAACTATTTTTGATTGTGCATGACCTTTGTCAATAAATCTTTCACGATATTTAGAGAAAAACCAAGAGAATGTACTAGCATAGTCATCTTTATCTATAATTTGTATGTTTTCATTGTTATTTTCTATATTTTCATAAGTGATAAAATAATGAACTAAATTTTTCGTTAAATTTTTGTTTCCTCCTAGGTCATATTGATTAATCAATTCTCCGAAAGGTGTTAATTCATGTGTTCTATTTGCAGTTCTTCCCAAAATATTACATGTTTCTAACCAAAACTTAAGTGATTGTTGCATATTTCTTCCGATACCTAATTCTAAAAAACCATCTCTACTAAAAAAAACATTTGGATTTTCTAAGACGGCTCTAATTCCTTTAGTAATCCACCCTTTTTTTATATAGAAACTTTGATGTTTTCCATATGACATTATAAATCTCCTCCTTTGGAAACAGTATCACCATACAAATATTATACAAAAAAAAGACTTTTTTTAAAAGTCTTTTAAAAAAATAGTATATTTTTATATAATTTGTTGTTGGTTTTTAATTAACCAATAGAAATTTCAACGCGTTTAACTAAAAAGGTATAATATTTTCAAGGAAAACATTATCCTCTTCGAAATCATCATCTTTATAATCAATTATTATTTTTTTTAATTCAATTAGATACTCTTGAAACTTAGTTTTATGTTTTTTAAAAAATAGCGAATGAAGATATTCTAATCCTCCTAACATATAGCTCTCAAAAAGATCAAAATACTCTTTATTTTTATAATCTTTAAATGCTACCTGTATAGCTTTAGATTTATCTTGTTTAAAAGCATTTAATAAAACTAATCTATACGTGTATACTAATTCTTTATTATTATTTATCATAGCTTCAATCATTATTTTTGTAACATCCGTTGATTTTTCGGGTTTTGATGTAAGATTTAAATCTACTCCTATGATTGCACTGTGCATAAACAATGCAATATTAGTTTCAAATACTTTAGCTTTTGTTTCTTCATCAAAAATATTAGTTAACTGCCTTGCCATCATAGCATGCTTACCTTTAAAATGATATTCTTCCATAAAAATGTCTTTTTCTTTCATAATTTCACCTCAACAATTCTAGAGTAGTGATCCCCTTCCTTAAATAGCGTATATTCTTTTCCTATAGTTTCTAGTAAATGTTGTTTTGCATAATCTCCATCAGTATCTTTAATAAAAATTATCACCTGCTCTGCAATCTTTGAAACGGCTAATGAAAATTTTTCAATTCTTTTCTTATCAAACGATGATGAAGGTGCGTCCATAACAAGAGGGTAAGGTTCAGAAATAAGTTCATCCTCTAAACTTTCCACAATTTTTGCTTCGCTATGCACTTTTTCCTTAGCAAGTTCAATAATACCTGCAATGAATGCAAAAGCTAATATTCCCTGTTCTGAAGTTGATTGATCAACATCAGCTTTAATTGCGCTTTCTTCAAATTCAACACTAACATTATAATCTTCATCTAATACTAATTTAATATTAACATCAAAAATACTTTTAAACGTTTTATTTATTGCATCTATCAATCTATTTCTAATCTCGGTCTCTCTTTGTTCTAAAAACTCTTCTACTCTCATTAAAATGGATGTTGCAACTTCAATGTAAGTTTTAATTCTTTTATTCGTTTCATCTAACGTGACATAGGCATTTCTTTCCTTTTCAATAATGTTTTTCTCTTTTTCAAGTCTCTCTATTTCTGTTTTACAATTCGATGCTTTTTTTACAAAAGATTCATACATTTCTTTGGCTTTTTCTTGCTTTTTAGTAAGTTCAGAAACATCTGGTGAATTACCTATTTGGGTGTTCAATGTTTCAATTCTGGTTTTTAAATCATTCAATGCTTTAATATCTATGCTAATATTTTTATCCTTATCATTAAAGTCTTCTAAATAAAGCATTCTTAATTTTTCATTATTTTCTAAATCATTAACAAATATATTTATAACATTCCCAATGTATTGAGGCGGAATAAATTCTTTCACTTGAATTAGGTGTTTGTGTTCTTTGGAATTTTCTAAAACAGTTGTTCCGCAAACACATTTCCCTTCTAAAATTATATGGTCTATCGATCTTGAATCAATTCCTGGTACACTTTTTATAAGAGAGTCACTATCTTCAAGTATTATTTGCGCATTCTTTATTAGATTCTTTTGAAAAAAACTTCTGCTGTTATTACTAAAAGAAGCGAACAATGTTTTTTGAGCTTTATGAATGTGCTCTTTTAAAATCTTATATTGAGATTCTAATGTTTTAACTTCCTTTTGTTTCTCCCCAATATCTCCCGGAGCTTTCAAAATAATTTCGTTAGTTATATTTGTCATGATATCCGAATATTCTTCATATTGATCAGTATATGTATTTAGTTGGCTTTCTTGCTCATTAATTTCTTTGTTAATTTCAAGAATAGCAGAACTCATTTCCGAAATTTTTTTATCAGCGCTGCTTGCTAATCTATTATTATAATTTTTAATAGCTTCTCTGATATAATCCCTAAAATCATAATAGTAATCAAACCCTAGTAATCCTCTTACTGCTTTCACAAATTCAGATCTTTCATTTGTTCTTTTGCGTGCTATTTCATTTCCAATCTCTTCTATTTTTTCTCCTTTAAAGAAAAAATACTCAAATAGATGTTTTGGTACAATCCTTTCAACAAGCTCTGCCGCTTCAACATCTCTTACACTTTTACTTCTCCCATCTAATTCTTTGTATTTCACTTCTAATACATCTTGAAGCATATAAACATCTTTTTTTCTTTTATTTTGAACTTGTCTCCTTGTTATTGTATATTCCTTTTCATCGTGAATTAATTCAACTGTTCCATATATTTCAAAACTTGTGTCTTTAGCCATTTTTTCCTTCTCAGCAGCATTTATGATGTTTCCCAAATTATGAGTACCATAAAAAATCCATGAAAAACTTTCTAATAATGTTGTCTTCCCTGAGGTGTTATCAGCTATGATTATGGTAGTTTTTTTCTCAGGATCTGTTGAAAAAACGATTTCATGCTTCCCCCAGAATTGCCTGAAATTTTTTAAAGTTAGTTTTTTTATAATCAATTGCCTCTCCTCCTAAATAATATGCCTGTTAATCTCTCGTTCAATAATTTCTTGAACTTCAGAAACAATAGCATTTCTACTTTTTCTATTTGTTCTTTTGCTATTTTCTTTTGATATTTCCATAACTTCACGAATAATTTTGTCTTCGACTTTTTTTCTGTTACTACTTTGATTCATTAATAATCTTCCTCCCATTCTATTGACTCAATTTCGATAGATTCAAATCTATTTAATTCAAATTCTTTATCAATTTTTAAATTCATACTATAGCCGTATGATGAATTAATCGCCAATCTTGAAAACTCATTTAATCTAGCGATTTCATTATTAAGTAATGCTCCAAAACTTTTAAGTTGATCATGACTATAATATTTTATCTCCTCGAAATTCATTGGAATTGTAATAAAGTCATAAATTTCTGAATATTCCTTTCCTGGATAAAGCCGTAAAACTCTACCTCTTCTTTGTATATACTCTTTTGGATTCGTAGTGCTAGCTAATAAAAATGCCGTTTTTATACTAGGAATATTTACGCCTTCATCGAGACATTTTATGGCTACTAACGCTTGAAGATCATCACCATTTTCAAATCTTTTCTTTATTATTTCCCGTTCATTAACATCTTCTAAAGAAGTAAATCTTTCCACTTTCATGGATAATTCATTTCCTAAAATATTTATTACTTCATCGATTTGTCTTACTTCCTCTTCTTGTTCTCCAGAAACCTTAGATGTTCCACAATAAACCAACATGTTATTTTTATCAATATATTTTTCTTTCATAACTTCTCTTAATAAAGGTATCTTATTTTCAGCTCCCGCTATTAATCTAGCTCTTCTGAGTGCTAAAATTTTTCCTCTTTCAGTAATCTTAACTTTCCCAAACATATCTTTTTTAATTTGCCCGCCCATTAGTTTTGTAAGACGTAAGTACTCAGATCGTTCTTCTTCTGTTAATGAAACTAATATTGGAAAATAGTAATATGGTGTTAATTTTCCTTCAAGAATAGCCCTTTCTAGTGTGTATTCTATAGCTGTCTCTCCAAAATAATTTCTAATTGCTTCAGTTCCTTCCTCATCCATATGTCTTTCAAATGTCGCAGACAATGCTAACCTGTATTCAAAATTCTCATGTAGTAATTTGTTTAATTGACTTGAACCAAGATTATGTGCTTCATCAGCAACAATTAATATCTTCCCTTTTATTTGTGAAATTAAGTTTTGTACATCTTTTGTCCGATAGGATGCGTTAGTAGTAATAAAATTAAAACCTTCTGATGGTCTAAAATTATAAGATATAATTTTTTCCTCTAATGTTGATTTGTAATTGCCGCCTCTTGCTCCTGAATAACCCGCTATAAAAGACATATTAAACATTTTTGCTTCTTCAATCCATTGTTCAACAAGGTGAATATATGGAACTATAACGATTGTTACCAACTTATTTTCAAAAGCTTCGTTCAGTTTTTGAATTGCAACAAGGGCTGTGATTGTTTTCCCAGTCCCTGTTGCCATGTTAAAAACACCTTTGCATTTCATATTAAACCAATTAGTTATCGCTTCTTTTTGATAGTCATATAACTCAATTTTATTTTTTGTTAATATCGGTGAGGTTTCTTTAAGAATAAGGCATTTACTATTGTCTTTAAAAATTACATCATAATCCGAATATGTTTCATATTGTATAATTTTTTTCTCTATTGCATCTTTCATGTCAAAGACTTTTATCATTTCAGTATTATCTGACCATAAGTCATCAAAACTTTGAACAATATCGTTATGCCTATTAAGGTCATTCCAGCTGTTAAAAACTACAAAAGATTCAAAATTATCATTGTAAGCTGTTGTTGATTCATTCATAGAACCAATAAACGAAACAGAATTGCCAAATTCATCAGTTAGAATTCCAATTTTTTCATGATACATTCCTATTGAGTCATATCTATTTATTATTGCAACTTTAATGTCTAATATATTATGTTTAATTAGGACTGCTAATAATCCCAATTCTTTTTTTGTTGCAGTAGACTCAAAATCTTCTATATCTCTTTCAAGAATTGTTTTTACCACTTCTTCCCGATCTTCATATCCTCTTTTTATTGCTAGTAAATCTTCTTCTGTAATTCTAGGGGAAACAACGAATTCAATTTTTCCACCTTTTGAAGCTATATTAATTAAACCTTCATAATTATCTTTAAAAGAGGACGCATTAAAAAATCCCACTGCTCGTTTATAATAGATTGAATGTTTAAGCAATGGATTAAAAAAATCTTTTGATATATTAGAATTGTTTGACCTATATAGGTTTTTTAGCTCTATTTGTTTAAAAGTCAAAAAGATCACTCTTTCTTAATTGTATAATCTATTTTTATAGAAAAAATATTCATAGTGTTATTCTTCCTTATCTATAATAAATTATATATAATTTATGCTAAAAAGGCAAACTTTGGGATGTTTTTTCAATAGAATTGAAATACTTTGGTTATTATATTATTGTATCTTAGTAAAACTTGTTTGATATCTTCGATAAAACAACTCTAAAATATGTTTTTTTATCCTAATATATCAAAAATTGATAATATTTCACAGTTGTTATTTATAAAAGAAGTAATATATATAGACGTAACTTCCTAAATGATTATTAATTTATAAACTCTGTTGTTTATGATGTTTTTTTATATAACCTCATATTTATATGTTGCTAAAAAGGTTATTGGATCTAGTATAAAACTATCTTCTATTGGTCCTTTAGCATAATAATATTTTGGTTGTGTGGAGTCAACATCAAATATTCGTAATACTCTATATCTGTCTTTTTCAATATTAGATACATCAACTTGATTTTTACTTACATAAAATGGAGAATCAACACGATCTGATGTACTCTTAACTTCAATACATATGTTTACTTCTTTGCCATTAATAATATCAACAGATGCAATATCATAACCAATTGAATCTGTCTCATTAGATAACCATCTTAATTTCTTTTCAATATTAATAATACCTAATGATTCCAGTCTATTTCTTTCTATTTGCAAGGCTAATTTTTCGCCTTGCAAACCAATTCTTGCGTTATCACGAGCTATTCTAATATAATCAAGCTTTTGTCTTTGAATTGAACTTCTAATTCGATTATATTTTTTAGATTTTGCTAAGCCTTTTTTAACTTCTTTTGGTATAGGTTCAACATCAACCAAGGTAACAAAAGTTTCATTTAGTTCATATTTGATTTTATCAATTGCTTTATCAAACGAGATTGCATCATCAATATTATTAACAATCTTAATAATATCTTCATAGCTTTTTTGACCTAACATATCAGCTATCTCTTTATACTCGATTAATAATTTATTTAAATCATCGAACAAATCTTCGCTTGATGGCAAATTATCTATATCGTATTCTTTATATACGATTGTTCCACTTTCATATCCTCTAGCTAATTGACTTAATCCCTCACCTAATTGTATTGGCCCAACCTTAAAGTTTTGCAAGTTGATTTCTTCAGCAAAATAATCAGCTGTTTTTCTAGCATATTCAAACTT
>CAZRJV010000021.1:0-19115 GCA_964600625.1 uncultured Acholeplasmataceae bacterium | reverse complement strand
TACCATCTTCGGTAATCTCTGCCATCCGGGCATAGAGTGTTACGGGTGGTTTATCATAACGAATTGCACTTCCGAAATCTTTTTGAATATACATTTTAAATTTAGAACTCGGGTTTTCATAACCACTTTGCATACCTGCTGCAGTAATCGCCGCTAAGGTACCAAAAACTCCAGTAATAACGATAATTGGAACGTTAATCCCGTTATCTTCACCTGGAAAATCAGCTGCATTACCACCGACAAATATTCCTGTTGTTCCGTATTTCCAAGTATAAACATGATATATTTTTATTTTTGAATAGTTAACTTCAGTTGGACTCCATGAATCATAATATATCAAATCTGTACTCTTCCAAAATGAAACATCTAACTCTATAGTCATGATGTCTCCATCATTTATACCATAAGGGGTTAATCCTGTAAATGAACCAGATTTACTGTACTCACCAGTGACCGGACTAACCTCAAAAAATAAAGGATCAAGTCTTGAAGGAATTCTAACATTATTTGAAATATCTTTATTAGCATCAAACGTAATCTCACCTGGGTCATATACATTCGTCCAAGCAATAGTTGTAAAATCAATGTCATCAAAATGAAATATTTTAGAATCATAAATATCAGCGGTAACATCAATTTTAATGGATGCATTTTCACGATATTGTTTTAAAGGTTCTGTAAAAGTAAATTCAACATAAGCATATTCACCAGGTAATATAATCGTTTTATATTGATAGGCTTCAGGATCATTAATGGCCTCATCATAAAGATCCGCTTGATAACCCGCCCCCGTATAATTAAACCGATAATCTACTTTTGTAGGTGATACATTTTGATGTAATTGGGTATTATCACTATTAGACCCATAATAATTATTTAATTCATTTGAGTATTCAACAAGAATCGTATTCTTATATGTCCAATAACCCGCCCAATCATCTTCTATGGTAGCCCCATAAATTTGAGTGGATAACAAAATGATAAACATAATAGACATCAAAGAAAATACAAATAATTTAAATGGTTTCATATTTCTCATGATAGCACCTCATGTTGTTTAACAACAAACAAAAGAATTGTCCCAATAGTTATAAATAATAATCCGGCTAAATAAGGGGCATAACCAAAAGGAATAATTGAAAGTAATATGCTTAAACTAAACCCTATGACGAGCCCTGACATTAAACTCTTAGCCCCTTTTTCATTCGCTGATTTATGATTGTGATGCCTTTTAGCAGTGAATGCTACCATTAGTTTATAAAAAAATCCCGTTTCTTTGCTAAATGCTGATAATATTAATAAAATGGCCGATACCCCAACCATACCTTTTATGAGTGCTGCATACCCACTAAAAAAATTATATAAGATACACGCTATACCAATCCCCAGAAATAAAAACGATAGTTGGTATTTCTTGGTGTTTTTAACACCTTGAAAAAATGGTTTAAAACCTTTAATCATACTTTTAAATCCACCATCAAAAAGTGACACAAAGAAGATTGCGAAAACACCTTTACCAAATAATCCTCCTATAAACCTTATCGGATTATTACTGGCTGCACCTTGTGCAAACGTTAGGAAAGAAACTATTTTAATGGGTAGTGGATTAAACCCTAAAAAAGGTAATAAAATCAATAGTACCCATATTACTACGAGTATCAAGATTAAAATTAACCTCTTTTTATTCTTAAATATAGTTTTAAATCCTAATAGTGACTTTGTAAAAACTTGTCCGATTATAGCCATTGGATATAAAGAATAAAAAATATCACTACCACCAACTGACATTTCACCTTTACTAGATAGGGCTTTAGTTGACATTTTTATGTTTTCTTTTAGTGGTTTATTTGTTTCAACTTTATGCCCACAACTCAAACATTCTACCTGTCCTTCTAGTAATTCCGCATTACAATTCATACAACGCATAGTATTTTCTCCTTCATTGATGATACTTATGTGTTAAAGCTTGATGAATTATATATTGATTTATTGATTTCTTCTATTAGTTTTATATTACTCTTTTCGTTTTAAAAAAGCGATATCCAGTAGAAAAAATTTCATATGAATTAATTACCAATTTTATTATCATTACATGTTAAGTGAATCTTATTTAACCCTAATTTTTCTTTTATTATAAACTTTGAAAAATGATTGATCAAACTTAAGAGAAAATCATTAAATCTTTGTCTGATCTATTGCTTTTAACACTATTTTATAAAAGAAAAAGACACCCTGTTTTCTTAGACATTACTCTTTCTAAAAAACGATGTCTTTATCTATTGTTTTAAATTTCCATGATTGATCTATAAATAATTTCTTTTGGGTAAACCGAGAATAACCTATTAGATTTCAAAGTTATTAATCAAATTAATAATTTGAGTATTATCTTCTTTATTAATTAAATGCCTTTTAAAATGCTGGAACATATCATCAAAACTTAATGTCTCTGATTCACTAGCATTGATAATATCCCACTTAGATAATCGGTAATCAATATTTAGTCCATATAAATATGATTCAATCATAATACCAAATAATGAATACACCGTTAAGTCCCAAATATCGATACTGCTCAAATCTTTAAAATATGTATCTTTAGTGAGTTGATGAATCTTATGATAATTATCATGGATAAATTCACTCAAATATGGTTTAATCTCTTTAGAGTTTTCTTCAATATTGATGAGACAATCATGAATTAATTGGTCAGTTAAACTCATAGATTCATGGTGTTGTTTTTCCATTGGTTTTCTCCCTGTTTTTTTAAACTATCCATAGACCAGCTATTTTATGAAATTTTTGATATATTCATTAAGTGGTTTATCTTCACAATAAACATAGGTTCCATAGATAGCCCTAGTTAATAATACTTTGTAAGTGTTTCTAATCAATCTTTCAGCCTCTTCTTGTGTGGTATTTCTAATACCACTAGCTTTATCAGATTTTGCATTCTTTGTTTTATCAAATACAATTTGTCCGTTTCGGTATTTTAAATCTTTACCGATAATGACACCCGCGTATTGCATATCGACTCCTTGAATTGTATGAATACATCCAATTCTATCAAACTGTGAGTTATCATTAATATATGAGATATTTATCTTTTTATTCCATCTCATCTTAAATTTACCGTTTTCAAGTATAAAATCATATGAATCATCATCGTTTTGACTCACCCAATCATGTGTATAACCTGCAAGTAATCGTGATTTAGGGTACTGAAGTTGCTTTTCTTGTATTAGTCTCCATAGTTCACTAGGGGTATCAACAACTTTAAAATCATAATTTTTATTTTTGTAATATTTAGTAATGTGATTATTATAACCTAACAATGATTCAATAAAACCTATATAATACTGTCCACCTAGACATCTAAACTGGCTCGATAATTTTAAATCATCAGTCTCAATAATTTCCGAATTGTATTTTCTTGCATAGTTTTTTATTTTTTCAATAGTTAAATAATCATCTTTTGTAACCGCTTGATCTTCATCAATGAAAAAAACATTTACTCTAGAAGCATAAAATAACTTATCAATTAAATCGACAGATCTTTTTACACCTTGTCCAAATTTCCAAATAAAGGCTCTATGTGCTTCATCTAGTAATATACAATCAAAATCAAATTCACTGGATCTAGCAAATGAAGCTATTGGTTTAAACAATTCTTTTATGGCACTTTTCTTAAAATCATTTCCAACAAGTAATTCTGAAAATAGTGTTCTAGGGGTAAAGTTCGTTGTACAATAAGCTACATTATAAGGTTTACTACCATCTTGAGGATGAATCAATGAACCAAGAGCATTAACCGCAACAATTGATTTACCCGTTCCTGGACCACCTTTAATGATAATAGTTCTTCTATTATTGTGTCTAATAGCACTCGTCGTCTCATGAACAATGGTCGCAACTGAGTTTTGTTGTTCATCATCTAGTGTAAATATAGGTTGCCCTTTAAGGGCATCATACATTAAATTGGAAAAATCACTTGATGGCCTTATTCTTGCATTGTCAATCTCATACAATAGTTTCCGATGACTTGATTTGACATATTTTCTGATAAAATCTTGTAGTTTTGAGGCATCGTCTTTAAAGAAAACCGGACTTTTTTCTATAAATGGAAACTTTATCTTATCATTTAAAACGAATTCATAAATGTTATCCATATTATGAAGGTATGAACATGATGATATCGTTACATTTTCCTCTTGAACATATTCATTAAACCCTTTTAAAATGCTTTTATACCGATAGGATTGATAAGAAGGGTGTTCATAATCTTTAGCACCACCCCCACCAAAAGCATACACATAATTAGGCTTATTTGAATTTTTGACTTCACTCCATTGTTTTAACTCGACAATGACCAAACTATCTTTGTTATCATTACCTCTACCATAGATTAAAAAATCCATTCTACTTTTGGTCATATCTAATTTATATTCTATCGCAACGTTAATGTCTTGATCTATAGATTCATCATCTAATGTTGCTGCAATAAACGGAAGAGAATTTTCCCATGAATTATATTCTTTTTCAGCAACATTGTATCCCTTTGTTCTTGCCCCTAATAGAACATTATTAGAAATAGTGTTATTATTACATTCTATAATAAAATTATTAATTGTGTTTTCATAAATAATCATATAGGCACCTACATTTCATATAACAATTTTATCATAGAATTGCGAAACAGAGGTTTTAAAATCAAAATTCAGTAACATTATATAAAAAATACTTTATTCGAAAATATAGTATTTTAGTAATTAGTAATTTGTTTTATTCTTAATTGATTTATATTCAGAAAATAAATTTAGACAAACTTCTCTATCTAATTCTATTACTCTTTCTTTAAATCCTATTTTCTGCATCTCATAAAATATATGATCTCTAAAGCCAATCTCTTCGGCATCATTAATATTACAGCCATAATAGATTTTATCTATATTGGCCCATAATATTGCACCCATACACATTGGACAAGGTTCACTCGTAGTGTAAATCTCACAGCTCCTTAAATCAAAAGAATTCAGTTTCTTAGAAGCTTTTCTAATTGCCTGTATTTCCCCATGACAGGTAGGATCATTATTTAAAACAACTTGATTATGTCCTCTACCAATAATCTTATTATCTTTTACTACTACAGCTCCAAAAGGACCACCATGATTATTATGAATTCCTTTTTGAGCTTCTTTGATAGCTTCTTTCATAAATTTATTCATGTATTTAACCCCCACTATTATTATACCAATTTTATAGTTCATCGAACATATATTTTTAGCTACCCATTTGATATTTTATACATTTAGAATGACTAATCAATCACGGTTTATTTTATCAATTATTATGTTTATTAAACATAGTTCAAAAAGTAAGGTAAACATGATATAATTATGACTAAATATAACATTCCAAACTTAAGGAGGAATTATGAAGCATTTTAAAAACCTAATTTGGGTTGTTTTATTATTGTTTACACTATCTGCGTGTGACAATAATAAATTAACCTATGATATTTCTATCAACAACAATCTATCTACCAATTATTTTGTGGGTGATACACTAGATTTAAAAGAGTACTTTATTATCACTGATTCAAATGGTAATAATATCGAAATTACAGACTCAATGATTGACTCATCAAAACTTAATATGAACCAAGAAGGCGAGTATATAGTAACACTTACCTATCAAGGACTAATAAAAGAGATTACTATTAAAGTTAATAAAGAAACACTTACCTACAGTATTCAAATTAATGATAGTAAATCTACTACCATTAATTTAAATAATTCATCAATTGATTTTAAAGACTATTTCATTATTACCGATTCAAAAGGTAATAATGTAACTATTTTAGACTCTATGATTGTGGATAGTTTAGTAGATTTAAATACACCTGGTACTTATCCACTTTATATTCAATTTGAAGGTTTAGTTGAAGAGATAATGATTACAGTAATTGCTGATACACCAGTAACTTATTCAATACTGATCAATGAAACCAAGTCTACTTCTATCGATTTAAATGACTCTTCAGTGGATTATAAAGATTATTTTATTCTTAAAGATTCAAACGGATTAACGTATGAAGTTACGGACTCAATGATTGATGCTTCAAATGTTGATTTATCTGTACATGGTTCTTATTCCATTTACATAACGTTTCAAACTTTAACCAAAGAACTAATTATTCATGTTGTAGACAGTACACCTATCGTTACTTATGAAATTAAAGTCAATGAATCCTTACCAAAAGAGTTTCCTTTAGGTATATCCAATATTGATTTTAAATCTTATTTCAATATTAGTGATTCTTTAGGAAATACAGTTGAAGTATTAAATGACATGTTAGATTTATCAAATGTTACCTTAAATAAGGTTGGTATTTTCACCGTAAGTATCACTTATAAAGGTATTATAAAAAATATTACATTCACAATAACTGCCCCTGATAAAATGGTGGCTTCTGATTTATTCATTAGTGAATATTCAGAAGGTAGTAGCTACAATAAATATATTGAGCTATTTAACGGGACTGGTTATGATCTTGATTTATCAAACTATGTTTTAAAGCTCTTTAACAATTCTATAGTACCCGCCCAATATGAGTTCAAATTGACAGGTACACTAAAAGATGGAGATACTTTAATTGTTTATAATGGTGCAGCTAACGCCACTATTAAAAACAGTAACGGGATTAGTAACCAAGTCATATCATTTAACGGAAATGATCCTATTGGATTATTCAAAAATGATGTTTTAATCGATATTGTTGGTGATATAAACCAACAAGTTTCAGAAGGCTTTGAGGCAGGCGGGGTACCACTTGCCACCAAAGATAACACAATCATTCGTAAATCCAATGTCTTTAGTCCTAATAATACTTGGAATCCAAGTGAGTGGGAAGTATTAGGCTTTGAGATTTATGATAATATTAACAACCATAAAATGGATTACTATCAAGCCCCAGAAATCGTTATTCCAGTTGATAGAACTCCTGATTTATTTATTTCTGAATACTTTGAAGGGAACGGAACTTATAAAGATTCCAAGTATATCGAAATCTATAACGGTTTAGGTTATGATGTTAACTTAGAAAGTTATGCTTTAGAGTTATACACAAGTGGGTTAATTGAACCTAAGTTCATTCAACCTTTAAGCGGCACATTAAAAGATAAAGAAGTTTTTATAGTTTATGCGCCTTATTCAGTAGATGAAATTAAACAAGCTGGACACTTATCTAGTGAGGTTGCTTATTTTAATGGTAGACATGCAATATCTCTAACTAAAAACGGAGAGATTATTGACTTGATTGGGGTTATTGGGGAATACCCGCCTGATGCTGAAGGCTGGTGGGTTAATGATATTATTGGCACTGCCAATAATACGCTAATAAGAGATTATTCAGTAGATTCTCCTTCTTCTACATGGATTATTAGTGAATGGTATGTTTGTTATGAAAACTACTTATATGATATTGGTCAGCATAATATAACTTATGAAGATGAAGTAATAGAGGATTTTGATGTGTTATTTACGCATATTAAAAATCTTGAACTTGATTCAAAAGGAACAGCAACCAGTGCTTCTCAAGTGACCATTAAAGGAACTGTTTATATGGATGTTAAGAGTGAAACAACTCTCGTATATATTACGGATGGTAAGAATTTTATTAAGTTACATGGTGATAAAATTCATAATTATACTACTCCAAATCAAGTATATAAAGTTGTTGGATATTATAAGTCTTACTTATACCAACCAACCTTTGAGGTCATAACACCTTCTAGTGATATATTAGCGTTAAGAGATGAATTACCATTAACTGATATTACATTTAAAGAAGTTACACTAGATGAAATTGTTAATCTTAAAAAAGAAAACTTTATTTCTAATATCAATAACGGTTACTTACAATCCATGTTACATGTAAAAGGTTTTCTACAACTAGATACCCATAATTCAAGCAAGTGGGATTATGCGCTAACTATAAATGAAACTTATACAAAGAATGATACACAGTATATTAATAATGCACTATATTTTAAAAATGAAGTCAGTGAACTAAAAAATATCTTAATCGACTATGAAGTCGATTTAGATTATGACAATATAGAAGTTGATATACTTGGTGTTATCTATGACTGGAACCCTAACCGTAAAAACTGGAGACTCTATGTCTCTGATACATTAACACTTGATTTTTTAACATAATAATAACTAAAAAAGACTAAACGTTATAAAGAGATTGCTAATCTATGTCGTTAAAGTCTTTTTTTAATTTAATTATTTAAATAAATGCAAGAAAACAACTCAATTGTTATTACATTTATCAGTAAACTATAAAATTTACAATAAATAAGAGTTCTGTTTTCTCTTCCAGTGTTAAATCATTTACACTAGATTTTTTTACTCTTTTAAAAAAATTATCAACTTGATTATAGAGACTTTCTAATCCGTGGTGTCGTTCATTTGATTCATAAAATGCAATGTGTTTTTTCAGTTCTTCTTCGAATTCTGTGATGTGATAATATTTCGGGTCGTAATCAACCCATGTCTCTTGTTCAATTTCTTGCTGAAATAACTTAAACATAATTTCAACTTGAGTATCAGTCATATTATATATAAAGTTATCGACTTAATTTGAATCATATGGCACCTCAGATAAGTTTTTTTAAATAATAAAAACCAATTGTGCTTGTTTTATATTAACTTTTCTTTGTTCTTCTGTTATAAATATCCAACTCTAAATACATATACCTTTTTTAAATGAGAATTATTAAAATGATAATCTTATTATATCAAATATGTTTAAATAATATACTGTACTTTCTTATCCTATTGTTCAATAACTCATTTCTAAATATATAAAGAAAAAAAAAGATTATATTATCATTTTAACACAATCTTTTTTATATTATTCTAATTCAAATGCCCCTGTATAAAGTTGATAATACGTACCCTTTAAATCAATTAAATCACTGTGTTTACCACGTTCGACAATGTTACCATCTTCTAAGATAATAATAGCCTTAGAGTTCTTAATGGTCGATAGTCTATGGGCTATCACAAACACAGTTCTACCTTCCATTAGTTTATCCATTCCGTCTTGGATTAATCTTTCCGTATACGTATCAATTGATGAAGTTGCCTCATCTAAAATTAAGACAGGTGGATTGGATATCGCAGCCCTTGCGATAGAAATTAGTTGTCTTTGACCTTGGGATAGGTTTGATCCGTCTCCTGTAATAATAGTATCGTAACCTTCAGGAAGTTTTAAGATGAACTCATGGGCATTGGCTAATTTAGCTGCTTCAATTACTGCTTCATCACTGACACCTAAATTACCATATCTAATATTTTCTTTTACTGTAGTTTGGAATAAATGGGTATCTTGTAAGACAATCCCTAAGGATTTTCTTAAAGAAGACTTTTTAATCTCTTTTATGTCAATTCCGTCGAATGTAATAACCCCACTGTTGATTTCATAGAATCTGTTAATAAGGTTGGTGATGGTTGTCTTACCTGCGCCAGTTGAGCCTACAAAAGCAATCTTTTGACCAGGTTTCGCAAATACCGAAATATTCTTTAAAACAAGTTTTTTATCGGTATAGCCAAAATCCACATTTTCTAATCTAACATCCCCGTTTACTAAGGTTAATTCATTTCCGTTTTTCCAAGCCCATACGCTGGTCGAATCTTTTGTTTCGACCAGTTCACCTTGTTCATTATAGGTTGCGTTAACAAGGGTAATATGACCTTCATCAACTTCTTTTTCTAAATCCATAACTTCAAATACTCTACTAGAACCCGCTAGAGCCATTTGAACAAAGTTTAATTGTTGACCCATTTGGTTAACTGGCCCCATAAACTGTCTAGTGAATAGTAAGTAAGCGACTAGCTGCGGGACAGTTAACAAATTATTAATTGCCATAATCCCGCCAATAATTGCTGTTACGGAGAATCCTAAGAACCCTACGTTAATCGTAATAGGAATTAACATACCACTTCTACTCATAGAGATACGTGCGGAATCGGCAACTTGTCTGTTGAGTTTTGAAAAGTCTTTAATGGCTTGTTCTTCATGTCTAAATACTTTAACCACTTTTTGACCTTCAATCATCTCTTCAACATACCCGTTTAATGCCCCAACATTCTTTTGTTGGGCAATAAAGTATTTTTTAGAGCCTCTCGCAATCATTCTTGTGGATAACACAAGAACACCAGCAAAGAATACGGTAAATATGGATAACTGCCATGATGTAACAATCATTGCGACTAAGTAGCCTAACATTAATAGTAAAGAACTAATAAGGTTAGGTAAACTTTGTCCAATCATTTGTCTAGTGGCATCGACGTCGTTGGTATAACGGCTCATAATGTCACCATGTTTGTTGGTGTCAAAATACCTAAGTGGTAAATCAATCATATGACTGAATAGACCACCTCTAATATGAAGTAACGAGTTTTGTCCAACATTAACCATAATTCTTAAATACGTATAACTGAACGTCATATTGATTAAGAAGAATGCTATCATAATTCCTATATAGATGATGATTTGACTAAAATCAGTGCTACCTGTTTCAACCATGTTACCTGCTTCTGCTAATACATTTTGAACCATTGACATTCCACCAACATTCGCAAATGTAGCAATTAACATAAATAGGACAACTAATATAATACTTACTTTATTTAATCTAAACACAAGCCCTAGAAGTCTTTTGAATGTGCCTTTTTTTGCTCTTAACTGTTTTTTTTGCATTATTCTTCGACCTCCTTTGATCTAGATTGGGCATCATAAATGGTTTTATACATTTTATTGTTTTGGTATAAATCTTCATGTGACCCAACTGAATTAATTCCGTTTTCATCCATTAAGATAATCATATCTGCATCTTCAAGTGAAGATAATCTTTGTGAAATAACTACTTTTGTCATATTTGGTGAATGATTTTTTAGTGCAGTTCTAATTTTGGAATCGGTCTTAGTGTCAACCGCACTGGTTGAATCATCTAAGATTAAGATTTTAGGGTTTCCAATTAATGCTCTGGCAATTGTTAATCTTTGGCGCTGTCCACCACTGACGTTAACCCCGCCTTGTTCTATCCAAGAATCTATTCCTTTATCCATTGACATCACAAAATCATAAGCTTGAGCACTCTTTAAGGCTTCAATGACTTCTTCGTCTGATGCATCCTTTTTACCCCATAAGATATTGTCTTTAACCGTTCCACTAAATAAGACATTCTTTTGGAGAACTAAGATAATGTCTTTTCTTAAGGTTTCTAAACTATAATTTTTAATATCTTTTCCGCCAACATAAATAGTTCCTTCTGTTGTATCATATAACCTTGATAGTAGTTGAACTAAAGTTGATTTACCGGTTCCAGTTGATCCGAAAATACCCACAAATGAACCACTTGGTACTTCTAAATTAACATTAGAAAGTACTGGTTTATTATCAAGTTTTCCGTACTTAAACCCAACATTCTCAAAACTAAACGAACCATCCTTAATTTCACTTACCGGATTACTTGCTTCTAACAGTAATGGTTTTTCTTCTAAGACTTCAGTAATTCTTTCCATGGCCGCTCTAGACATCGCAAACATTAAGAACACATGACTGATCATCATTAAACTAAATAACACTTGGTTAACATAGGTAATGGTATTGGCAAACTGACCTTCAGTTAAATTACCAAATACCATTAACTGGGAACCAAACCAGCCAATTAAGACAAAACTTAATCCAATTGAAAACTGCATTAAAGGTCTGTTCCAAATGGTGATCTTTTCAGCGGTAATCCCGATTTTTCTTACATCATCAACCGCACTATTAAACCGGTCTATTTCATAATCTTCTCTTACAAAAGATTTAACGGTTCTAATCCCGATTAAATCTTCTTGTATAACCAGGTTTAAGTTATCAATTTTATCGAACATTTGGACAAAATAACGGTATGCCTTTGATAAGATAATATAAAATCCAAATAGTAAGATAGGTATTACAATGACAAACACCGCTGCCAACCATCCAGCAAATATACTAATACTAATAATCGAGAACAAAAACATCGAAGGAGCTCTTAAGGCAACCCTTAATGTCATATTCGTTGTTTGTTGAATCGTATTAACATCTAAAGTCATTCTTGTGATAAGGCTTGAGGTTTTAAAGTTATCAATATTTTCAAATGAATATGACTGAATCTTTTCAAACTGCGCTTGTCTTAAGTTATGTCCAAACTCAGTTGACACTTTAGAAACCTTTTTTGTTACCAGAATCCCAAATATTAAGGCAATGACTGCTGAAACAATCATTAATCCCCCATACATTAATATAATGTTTTGATTAGGGGCAGCACTACCTAAAGCATCTGTTGCCTTAATCCCATCATCAATTAATTTTCCCATAAAAACAGGGATTAAAATTTCAAATATTACTTCAATAAAAATTAAAAAAGGAACCATTATTAAATCTTTTTTAACTGTATTAAAATATTTAGTTAGTTTTCTCATTTTGTTCCTCCTCATCAATCCAGTTATTCATCTTTAATAACACTGATTCAAAAACCACTCTTTCTTTTTCATCCATTAAGTCATTTATTCTACTTTCCATATGGGTCGTAGTTTCAATACCGTGTTCGGCGAATGTTTCACCTTTTAAAGTTAAAACAATCTTTCTCTTTCTTTTATCAGATTCTAAACTGACTCTTTTAATATAGTCATACTTAACTAAACTATCAATAATGCCTGTCACTGATCCGCCTCTAATTTGAAACGTGGATTCAATGTCTTTTTGATAGATTTCTTGGTCTTTATTTCTATATAAATAGATTAATACACGTGCTTGTCCAGAATGTAAACCATTCTTCTGATGCTTCGTATCTAACAAGCGTTTTAGCTTATTATTAAGAATAAACAGCTCTCTTATATATACTTTATTATCCACCTAATCACTCCTTATTACTTAGTTACCTAACTATATTACATCATTTTAATAATCTAGTATAGTAAAATGCGTAATATTTTTCATGTAAACGTATTCCATTTACAAATAAAAAAAACGCATTTTCATTTATAAAAATCGCGTTTTTTAAATCAATGAATTTACTTTTACTTTTTTGGTCTTAAAGTTAATCTATTCGGTCGACAAAGTCTCCTTCAATAACATAATATTTTCTTCCCAAGCGTTAGTGCTGCATAAATAATAAACGCTACTGCCGCAGCAGGTAAATAGGTTAAAATTGGTTCCCATGTCTTATTATTACTTATCTGAGTAAAAAACACACCCACTAAAGCCATAATAATTATTGCTGGAAAAGCCAAACAAGAAACGTTAAAAAGGCTAATAGTGGTCCACCGACATAATAACCAATTGCGGTAATCGTTTGACTACTACTTGGCCCAGGAACTAGGGCATATAAACCAATCATCTCAGTTAATTCTTCTTCAGTTAAATATTTTCTCTTTTGAACCAGTATTGAAGAGAATACCCCATAATGTGCTTCCGGGCCACCATAAGAACCTAAAGAACACATAAATACATCCCATAAAAATCTCCTTTTACTTACCTTAATATGTTCTTCCATGCAAGCCTTCATTTAAAAAAGTGATATTTAATATTATAAGTGAATGAATCTCTCACTTCAAGAAATAAGTATTTAATTCAGTGACTTTTACCTATTATTTACGTTAAAAAGACCCTTTTCAGGGTCTCTTTGAACTATTTAGTATTTTACAATCGTTATTTGAATATAAATATGATACCATCATTCCCGTAATCTTTGTCTTTTCTAACACTTGCTTCAAACTGTATTTTAGAATCATAATAAGGTGACGATTCAGATAATAACTGATCTTTTACTTCTCCTGGAAAATAGCCTTTAATTAAACCTTCTTTTTTGATTTTTGCCAGTGACCTTAAAGCGGCTTGTTTAGACTTAGAAAAACCCGTTTTTGAACCATAACCAGTGAGTATTTTAAATGAACTTTTTTCATTAATGATAATTTTTCTTAATTCTTTTCCTATCTCTGATATCAAAGTATATCCGTGGAATATGTCGTATGTTTTCATTTATACCTCCTTTTACTAACTATGTGAACTTAATAGACGATTATGTATTAATTCAAGAATATTGTTTTGAAAACTCAAAATGATCTAAAGCTCTAATATTATGGGATTAATTTAATATTCAACAAAAGTGGTTCATGATCAGAATATAAAAATCCTTTATTTAAGTTTTCAAAACTTATTTTTTCAATGTTATTTGAAATAATAAATCCATCAATAATATAGTAATAATGATTTTCAGGGTTTTCTAGCGGTTTATCTAAAGACCTACAAGTTGCGGTTTCACTATAAATAAACTGAAATCCATCAGGTAATACATCTATATCAAAAAGTGATGGTTTCCAAAGATTGTTTTCGGTTGGAATAGGATAATTATCTATAACATTAGGATGTGTTTGATTAAAATCACCTCCGGCTATAACATAATTGCCTTTCTCAATTTCTCTTTTCAAAATCTCTTCTGCTAAAAATATTGTTTCCGCCTTTTTCATTTCTCCATCATCATAGGCAGAGAGGTGAAGATTAATAATAACTAATTTTTTATCACTGTCTTTAATCGGTAAGTAATTTACTTGAATGGCTCTTTTTAAATTGACTGTTCTTACGGGCCAACTAAAGCCACCTGGCGTTTGGTAACGAATACTTTCACTGATTTTATATTTTGATAACGTTTGAATACCACTTGCGACTTTTCCCATATAGTCTGTAAAAGAAAAAGGAAACGGAACAAAATCAGCTAAATAATTATAAGAAAAAACCTCGTCATAATTACTAAACAGTTCACTTAATTCATCAACTTGATTAATATAGTAACTCCTTCTAGAATGTTTATCCACTTCTTGAAGCAAGAAAATATCGGCATTAACTGTACTTAAAATATCTTTAATTCCATCTAAATAACCTCTTACAACTTCTTTGTTGTCAGGACGGCCCTTCTTACCACCATCCATGACAAAATCTTCGTTAATACCCAAACCGGCATAACCAATGTTAAAGGTAAGAATACTGATTTCTTCATTCAGTACCACTTCTAAATCACTATTATTCCTAACAGTCATTGTTTCTTCGTCTTGAGGTCGGTACTCTCTTACTGTAAAGTAGACTAAAACTACGCCGATAATCATTAATAAACCAATAATAGTGGAAATAAGAATCTTCAAAAATTTCATGTCAAAATCCCCTTTCAAAGATAAGTAACTTATATTAATTTTAACATGAAAAAGAGAAATCTTATAGATTCTCATTATCATTCAGTTTGTTACTACCTATTAACCGATTGTCGCACCATTAAGATATCATTTAATTTGTGAATCTAAATATTCATTTTCATTACTAAACTAGTGAGATATAACTTTTTTGGTTGTGGATTTTATAAAATAAGAAAAAACTTTCTAGTTGCCAAAAGAAAAAAGGTTTGATTGGATTGTATCAATTTTTTATAATCAACGTTGGTTTGTATATCTATATTGATATAATTAAACTTTCATATCAAAATCTATGAACTCTTACTAATTTTACGCACCATTAAATGACAGATTATTAATCCTTTTAAAATTGAATATTTAGAGTATGGTATAAACATAGGAAGATTTTCTCATTGTCTAATAAAAAAGGTCTAATACTCATCGTATCAGACCAATACTTATTTAATGAAAGAGAACTCCTATATTAATACATTGCGTACACCTTGTAATTTAAATGATGTTTTGCGTACACCTAAAATGGCTTGCGTACACTAATGTCTTCTCACTTATACATGTGTAAGACTAACAATTTTGATACAATAACGCACCCTATCAAAATTTACATCACTTCTAACATAAACAATAATCGTGAAAAAATTTTTCTGATATTTTTTATATAGATCAATCAAATCTACTTAAGTTAACTCTACAAATTTGAATTAACTTATTACTTTTGCAGACTTTTCATAGTTATTCTCTTGTTACGTAAATCACTATTTATCTTTTTCTTGACTTCTAACATCATCAATAACAGCTAATGTAATTTATATCTATTTTTATATAGTTGTTTTGCTTTTAGTGTCATGTCCTTGATAAATTTTGTTTTTGCTTTTGTATACGCATCACGATTATGTTCATATTGCTTCCATATACCTAGTTTTAGTTTTTCATAGTCTTTTGCAATTTCTGAAAAATCAATTAAATAATCTCTAAAATATAACTCATCAATATCATTATTTTGTCTTAAGTGTAAATGGAAGACTTTATCGGCAAAACCATTTTCGGTATAGCCCTTATTAAAAGTTGCACGATTTTTACTTTCATTCATTAATATATAACCATTTGACTTTAATATTTCTATTGCACGAATAAAATTTTTACTATCTACTTCAATTAAAATATCCACAATATCTTTGGCATAAATTGAAGGTATTGCTGTACTTCCAATGTGTTCTATACTTTTTGTATCAATAGTATAGAATATATCAAGTAATAAATTTTTTTCATCATTAAAAATTACTTTCCATTCTTTACGATGAGGTACAAGGGATATTGGAAATAATTCCCATAGTTCTTCTAAAGTCATTTCATTTAGATGTTTTTTCATGAATATTACTCCTTTTTTCGAATAATAAAAGTTTTGATGCTATTGTATCAAAATTGTATTTCTTATATGGGTTGTGTGACCTATTTTGATACGATTACGCACCCCTAGCAAAATTTACGCACCCTTGAGGGTAAATCACGCACCCTTAACTAGTTTTACGCACCCCTAAAATATGGCTCAGTTAAGACGTTTTATTATTCTCAATCGATTCTGTCTATTTTACATTTTTTCATAGACTATGTTTTAATCAATATTTAATATCTCTTTTTCTTCCTCTGTCAATAAACCTTTACTAAGTACTCTGTTTAAATATATAATAGGGTAATTCATTAAAATTGGTATCATCATTAGTAAAGTAATTGAATCTTGTCCTTCTATTGCTTTGATACCTATAGTGGCTAAGAACGATAGATGAAGAAGTATTTGACCAAATATGAATAAATTCTTTAGCCTTATGCTGTCCATTAGTTTATGTTCCTGTATACGATCATATGTCTTTTTATTTGCTATTTGTAATCTCCGATAAAGATAAATTGCAACAATTGCAACAAGTCCATTAATAAAAATATCATGAACTTCTATTTTTGGTATATCCAAATAATGTATACTCCCAATCAAGAATCCTAAAGTAAATATTGATAATCCTGTTTCGTTTCTATATTTAGTCTTCTCTTTTGCCTCATCAATATCACTCATCACTTGTTCCATGCTATTCAAGTATAAATCCTTGTATCGAATGACTTGAGTCTTCCCTCTAAGTAAGAAATACTCTATGATGCTTATCGTTAAAATTATACTCCCAATAATAATTAATGCCAATTCCAAAGATACCGATTGCAACAAACCTGCAGTTATATATATGAATGCGAATTTAACTAAGAACAAAACATGATGGATTATTTTCAATATCATAGAATCATTTCTTGTGTGATTAAGCTGTGTGGTCAAATATATATAATAAATCATCGGCAAAAACCAGAATGCTAAAACAGATGCATTATTTTCATCATTTACTAACCAAGAAGATAATAACAAAATAAGCAAATAATATAATGTGTTTTGCATATATACTCTTTTTAGTACCATTAATCACACCTCTAATAATTACTCTTTTTTATGAAAAATAGATCTGATTTGGCTAAGAATTCTTCTACCAAGATTATAAATTGATACAGTTATCATTTTTATTAATAACCATGGATATCTGAATATTTTTTGATAAAGAAAGACGCTTATGTTTTTAATCAAGTTTCTTAACCAGAAAACAACTTTTCTAGCCATTAAAAATGTAGCCTTGATAAAGAAATAAACAGGGTGAAATATTTTTTTAAATAATCGCCAAATCCACTTCACGACTTTCCAAATATAATCTAAAATCAAACGGATAATTTTTCTAACCGACATAAATACATTTTTAATAAAACGATAAACTGGTGAGAACAATTTATGTAAAATATGCCCAATCCATCTAACTAAAACACCTATGTATCTAAAAATCCAACTAAGTACTCTAAATATCCACCGACTAATAAATTCTATCATTGGATAAAAAGGTTTTAATAAATACTTTAAAATATACCAAAGTCGTGTCATTATGTTTTTTATCCAACCATATAATTTCCCAAATATGCGTTTTAGAAATCTGCCTATAACTTCTAAAACTATAATAATTTTGTTAATGATTCTTATTAATTGATCCGCAATCCAATTTATGCCTTTTTCAAGCATCTTAAAAAACCATTTCAAAAACTCATAAATTGAAATAAGTACAAAAGCAATCGGATATAAGATGATTTTGATTGGCCACACCAATATATCTTTGAATGTTGTTTTCTTTTTCATAGTGCTACCTTATCTTTTTGCTATTGTTCTTCTTATATTGCCAATATGAGATTATAGTAACGATACTTCACCCAACCCATTGACTTACCATTTCTATCGTATTCAATGGAACCCTCCTTTGGGTTAACGATCTCCAAAACATTAGTTCTATCTATTATACTTTTAGAAAAAACGTCAATCAAATTTCTTGAATAGTTCTCTGCTTCCACACTTGAAATAGAAAAAGTTTCATTTGTGTCGAGACTAACAAAAGTCTGTTCTCCAGTTTTTTCAAAATAATTAGCCGGACCACCATAGTATTTTCTTGCTCCATTAGTAGGAAATGGCAAGTTACCTTTTGGAGCAAACTCTAGTAACTCTAAAGTATCTCTCAAATAAATAGCATAACCAGAATTCTCAAACTCAACATATATAAAATCAGGTGCATCATTAAAACCATAAAGATGTTCGTATGATTTTATCTTTGCGTCTTCAAATAACTCAGAGGTAATTTTCTGTATATCATTTCTTTCTCCTTCGAAAGCAAACACTGATGCACTTGAAATCAGCGCCACAACAAATATAACTAAAAATAACATCAATCTTAAACTAGTGATTTTTATCTTTTTCATAAGCCCTCCAA
>CAZRJV010000020.1:0-20567 GCA_964600625.1 uncultured Acholeplasmataceae bacterium | reverse complement strand
ACTTTACAGTTTTATTACGGCACCTTACACGAAAACATAAACTTTGAAACACTAAATATGCATGAAAAGATAAACTTTTGCGCGAAAACGGCATTTATGCCGATTTTTTTTGTAACATTTGTTTTATTTAATGGGGTTTATAAAATAAAAATAATAAAAGGATTGACTTTTATAAAATGTAAAAGTCAATCCTTACTGTAACATTAAATTATTAAGTTTTACTTAGTCAAAACAATTTTAGTTGATAATTGTAGATCAATTATTAAAATGATTTTCCAAAGAATTGTTCTAATTTTTCCATACTTTCTTCGTATTCCGCTTTTTCAACCGGAATTGGTTCGTTAGCGTAATAATAATCTTTTTCTCTTAAGATTCCCGTACCAGCTGGAATTAGTCCACCAATAATAACATTTTCTTTTAAGCCATGTAATTCATCAACTTTACCACGAATTGCGGCATCAGCTAAAATTCTTGTAGTTTCTTGGAATGATGCTGCTGATAAGAATGAATCACTTCTTAATGAGGCTCTTGTAATACCTAATAAAATCGGGCGACCAACAGCGGGACGAAGTCCAGCTTTTAGTGCTTTTAAGTTTTCTGACTTGAATTCATGAATTGAAACTTCTAATCCTGGCAATAACTCGGTATCGCCTTCTGTTACAACGACAATTCTTCTTGTCATTTGTCTAACGATAATTTCAATATGTTTATCGTTAATACCAACTTTTTGTTTACGGTATACTTTTTGAACTTCTTCTAAGATATATTGTTGTGCAGCTTCGGTTGAAACAACTCGCAAGATATCTTTTGGATTAATCGAACCGTTTGTTAGTTTGGTTCCTGGTTTAACAATATCTTTTACGTTTACAATTACTTCAGTGTTAGCATCAATTGAATATGAGTGGTCAGCGCCTTTTGTATCCGTAATAACTACTGTTCTTAAACCAGAGCGGTGTTCATTAATTGATTTTACTTTACCGTGATATTCACTCATTGAAGCTTTTCCTTTTGGATTACGTGCTTCAAATAATTCTTGAATACGTGGTAAACCTTGGGTAATATCTGAACCAGAGGCAACTCCTCCGGTATGGAATGTTCTCATCGTTAATTGAGTTCCTGGCTCACCAATTGATTGAGCAGCAACAACCCCAACGGCTTCACCAACTTCAACTGGTTTATTAGTAGCTAGGTTTAGACCATAACATTTAGCACAAACTCCATTAGCAGAATCACAAGTTAAGTTTGATCTGATTTCAACTTTATCAACACCAAGCGCGCTAATCTTTTCAACCATATCTTCGTTAATTAGTTCATTACGAGATACAATTATTGTCTTAGTAGCTGGGTCAATAACATCTTTAGCGGCATAACGACCAAAGATTCTCGCTTCTAACTCAACTCTCATGTTTCTATCGCCTTCAACGATGATTTCTTCTAATACAACACCTTTATCAGTGCCACAATCATCTTCAACGATAATCACGTCTTGTGAAACGTCAACTAATCTTCTTGTTAAATAACCAGATTCCGCAGTCTTTAAAGCAGTATCGGTTGACCCTTTTCTCGCTCCGTGCGTTGAAATAAAGAACTCAGAGACCGTTAAGCCTTCACGAAGTGAGGCTTGAACTGGTACTTCAATTGTTTCCCCTTTCGGGTTTCTCATTAGTCCTCTCATTCCGATTAACTGAACGAAGTTATCAATGTTACCACGAGCACCTGAGTCACTCATCATGTAAATGCTATTGCGGTGATCAAGGGAGTCAACAATTCCATTTTTAACTTTTTCTAGTGCTAATTCCCATTCTCTAATAACAAGGCGACGACGCTCTTGATCGGTTAACATTCCAAAATTGTATTGTTCAAGAATTTCGTTAACAACTTTATTTGCTTGTTTTAGAATTTCTTCCTTGTTACTAAATACTTCCATATCAGCAAAGGATACGGTCATTCCTGAAACAGTTGAATATTTGAAGCCTAAGTCTTTTAGGTTATCTAACATTTTTGAAGTTTCAGTAATTTCATATAACTTGAATACTTGCGCAATAATTGCTGATAAAAAACCTTTTTTAAATGGTCTAGGAATATCTTTTTCTTCGATAGTAGCAAAATAATCCCTAGGGTTTGTTCCTGGTTCAATAAAATATTTATCAGGAGTCTTATTTAATAAGTTGTCATCCGTTGGTTCGTTTAAATAAGGAAAACTTTCTGGTAAAATTTGATTAAAAATCATTTTACCAATCGTTGTTACTAAATATTTAGACTTTTGTTCTTCAGTAAACACTTTATCAATACTACTTGGTTTAACAATTATTCTGGTGTGATGGCCAATTTCATTGTTTTCAAAAGCGATATTCGCTTCTTCAAAACTAGCGAAGAACCGACCTTCATTGCGGTTAATAAAAGTTCTTTCATCAGCTGGATCATAAAAGTCTTCAATCGTTAAATAATAGTTGCCTAAAACCATATCCTGGGCTGGTGTAACAACCGGTTTACCGTCTTTTGGTGCCAAGATATTATTTGAAGCCAGCATTAAAAGTCTTGCTTCCGCTTGTGCTTCTGGTGATAATGGAACGTGAACAGCCATTTGGTCACCATCAAAGTCAGCGTTAAAGGCTGGTGTTACAAGTGGATGTAGCCTAATTGCTTTACCATCAATTAGTTTGGGTTCAAATGCTTGAATTCCCAAACGGTGAAGGGTTGGGGCGCGGTTAAGTAGAATCGGGTGTTCTTGAACAACCGTTTCTAAGGCTTGCCATACATCATCATCTAATCGATCATATTTACGGTTAGCTTCGCCGCGATTAATATCATAATTTTTTAATAATTCTCTTAAAACGAATGGTTTAAATAAAATTATAGCCATTTCGCGTGGAATACCGGCTTGATACATTTTCAAATCGGGTCCAACAATAATAACTGAACGACCTGAATAGTCAACACGCTTTCCTAATAAGTTTTGACGGAAACGTCCTTGTTTACCACGTAATAAATCTGATAATGATTTAAGTGGTCTGTCGCGTCCCATTGCGGCGCGGCGTCCACCACGTGCATTATCAAATAAGGCATCAACAGCAACTTGTAGCATTCTCATTTCGTTTTTAATAACTAAACGAGGTGCATTTTCAGCTTTTTCCTTTTTAAGTCTAGCATTACGGTTAATAATACGACGATACAAATCATTTAAGTCAGTAGTCGCAAAGCGACCACCGTCAAGTTGAACCATCGGTCTTAAATCGGGTGGTATTACCGGAATAACATCCATTACCATCCATTCAGGTTTATTATCAGAGTTATTGAATGCTTCAACAATTTCTAAACGACGAATAATTCGTTCGCGTTTTTGTTTAGTTGAAGTTTTAAACTTTTGACGTAATATTTTAACTTCGTTATCTAAATCTAACTCCGCTAGTAAAGTCTTAACCGCTTCAGCACCAGTTTGAGCTTCAAAGCGACGTCCGTATTGCTCTAATAACATGAAATAGCCTTGTTCTGTTAACACGTCTTTTTTCTTTAACTGTGAAACTGAACCTGGATCAATTACAATATATGATGAGTAATAAACGACTTCTTCTAAGGCTTTAGCTTTGATTCCTAATAAAATAGCTAATCTTGAAGGGGTGTTTTTTAAATACCATGTATGAACAACCGGAGCTTGTAGCTCGATGTGTCCCATTCTTTCACGTCTAACAATAGCTTCTGTAATTTCAACGCCGCACTTTGGACAAATCTGTCCATGGTTGGAAATTTGTTTTTTCCCACAACGACATTGGTGATTTTTGGTCGGCCCAAAAATTCGCTCACAGAACAAACCACCTTCTTCAGGTTTCGCAGTACGATAGTTAATGGTTTCATGATTTTCAACTTCACCAAAAGACCAAGCCCGAATTTCTTCAGGTGCTGCTAGTCTAATTTTAAAATGGTTATAACTTCTTGAACCATAGCCTTTACGTGATCTTTTAACTTCTTTTTGAATTCTTTGCGTTAAGTTAATATCAGCAACATCTTGTTGGCTTCTTAATAATTCCGCATGTTCATCAAAATCTTCTTCGTTTAAAGGCTCAATACCATAAAAATCAAAAACATTGTTAATTTCAATTAGTTCATACTCTTCATATCTAAACAAACGATATAAATTTGAGCGATTAGTTGTCAATAAATCAAAAGTGTTATTGATATTAGCATCTAATAAAATTTTGATAACATCTTCAGTTAACTTTAAGTCTTTTAGTCGTGATGGAAGTCCAAATTTACGTAGTATTTTTTTAATTTCATCAACGACATCAGGAGTATAAACGCCAAGAATCGTTTTAAAATTATCTAAATCGTATGTATTAGCATCTTCTAATACGACAATTCCGGATAACGTTAATGCTTCTTTAGCGGCATCGCTAATTCTCATTTGAGATATTTTTTGTTTTAAATCCCCATCCATTAACGGAACCCTCCTCTAAATTTTTGTTCACTGCTAACTAATGATTTAACGGCATCATTTTCGCCCGTTTCAGCATTAATTAGTTCGACATACAATCCTAACGCTTGTAATTCGTGTGTTAGAACCCTAAACGACTCTGGTAGAGAAGCTTTGGGAATTTCTCGGCCATATGTAATGGCACTGTAGACCTTGTTTCTACCTAACATATCGTCAGATTTAACCGTTAAGATTTCTTGAAGTGTGTGAGCAGCACCATATGCATAAAGTGCCCAAACTTCCATCTCTCCGAAACGTTGTCCCCCGTTTTGAGCTTTACCACCCATTGGTTGTTGGGTAACTAATGTATATGGCCCGACGTTACGAGCGTGCAGTTTATCATCAACCATGTGACTTAACTTAATCATATACATAACACCAACAGAAATACGATTTTGGTATGGTTCGCCTGTGCGACCATCATATAAAACCATCTTGCCATCTTCAGAAACATCAGCTTCTGCTAAGATAGCTCTTAATTCGCCATCATTAACACCATCAAAAACCGGAGCAGCAATTTTAACGTTTAGATTTTTAGCTGCTTGTCCTAAATGGATTTCTAAAATTTGTCCGATGTTTAATCTTGAAGGTACTCCTAGTGGATTTAACATGATGTCAATCGGTGTTCCATCTTCCATATAAGGCATATCTTCACGAGGTAAAATTTTAGAAATAACCCCTTTGTTTCCGTGACGACCTGCCATTTTATCACCTTCAGAGATTTTTCTCTTCTTGGCAACGAATACTTTAATTTGTTCATTAACTCCGGTTGGAAGTGTAATTCCTTCCGGTAGATTTTTCTTACCTTTTTTAAAGTGCAACACTTTTTGAACGACACCGCCGCCGCCATGTTGTACTTTTAGTGAAGTATCACGATATTCACGTGATTTTTCCCCAATAATTGCTTGAATTAATTTCTCAGCCGGTTGTGGATCACTTGAACCTTTTGGTGTAATCTTTCCAACTAAAATATCACCTTCGGTTACTTCCGAACCAACAATAATAATTCCGTTTTCATCTAAGTTGCGGGTCGCATCTGAACTCACGAAAGGAATTTCACGAGTAATCTCTTCTTTTCCTTGTCCAGTTTTTAATTCACGATTGAAAATTTCATACTCTTCAATATGAACCGAAGTATAAACATCATGTTTAACTAAATCTTCACACATAATAACAGCGTCTTCATAGTTGTAGCCTTCCCATGTCATAAATGCTACTGTCACGTTTCGACCCAAGGCAAGTTCGCCCTTATCAGTCGACGGACCGTCAGCAATAACATCACCAGCATCAACCCAATCGCCTAAATTAACGAGTGGAGTTTGGATAATACAAGAGTTTTGGTTTGAACGATCAAATTTGATTAATTCATAAATTCCTTCGGTTGTTAAATTATTTTCGCTTAATTTAACTGCATTTTCAAATGTAAATTCGGCTCCAAAATCGAATAATAATTCGCCATCATGTTCAATTCTGCCATCAGGAATTTCCGTTATCTTAATAACGTTAGAATCAACATAAGTCACAAATCCACCTTGAGCGGCAATGACGGTTGCTCCTGAGTCCTTAGCGGCACGATATTCAATCCCAGTACCTACGATTGGCGACTCTGGTTTCATTAATGGCACAGCTTGACGTTGCATATTAGCGCCCATTAATGCTCTTGTTGCATCATCGTGTTCTAGGAATGGAATTGTTGCAGTTGCCACTGAAACAATTTGTTTTGGTGAAACGTCCATATAGGAAACTTGTGAACGATCAACGATAATCGTTTCACCATTATAACGAGCAATAATCTTATCTTCAATAAAGAATCCATTTTGATCCAATGGTGTCGCCGCTGAAGCGATATATAATCTCTCTTCTTCATCAGCTGTTAAAAATTTATATTCACTAGTAACTCTTGGGATGATCTCGCCATCTTTACCGCCACCACGATCAACAACTAAATATGGAGTTTGGATAAATCCGTATTGGTCAACTTTACTATAAGAAGCTAGTGAAGAAATCAATCCAATTGATTGTCCTTCAGGTGTTTCAATCGGACAAATACGTCCGTAGTGTGAGTTGTGAACGTCACGAACTTCAATACCTGCTCGATCTCTTGACAACCCGCCAGTACCTAATGCTGAAACTCTTCTTTTTTGAGTTAACTCAGCTAATGGATTAATTTGATCCATGAATTGTGATAATTGTGATGAACCGAAAAACGAGTTAATGGCGCTTGATAACGGTGTTGTATTAACAATTGATGGAATTGTTGCGTCATTAAATGTCGTTGTTGACATTCTGTCTTTGATATTTTTTTCAGTTCTTGATAAACCAACTCTAAATTGGTTTTGTAATAATTCTCCGATTAAACGTAGACGACGATTTCCTAGATGGTCAATATCATCTGTTTCACCAATACCTTCGAATAAGTTTAGATAATAACTAATTCCGGCAGCGATATCTGATACAGTAATATGTTCTCTAGTTTCTTCAGGGTTGTTTCCGACAACCTTAACAACCGCTTGTTTTCCGGTGTCTTGGTCACGACGTACAACTTCCATAAACTCAACAATAACGCCTTCGCGTTCTTTTTGAGTTTGATATGGATCTGAAGTTAAGAAGTATTTAACGACTTTTTCGTCTAAAGCGTTACGGTTTCTTCTCAGCAAGTTAATTAACTCATCATCAACTGGTGAATTTTTCGCTACTAAAACCTCACCTGTTCTAGTATTAACAATTTTTTCTTTTGTATATAAAACATCGCCACTTTCAAAATCAAACTCGGCTAATATTTCATCAGCTGGTTCGTTTTGCAGTGAGTCTTTCATCGAAATAATTTCTTTTCTAAATATTTCGCGATGTTCTTTTAGTTTGTTAGCTAAATCAAAATCGATATATGTATCTTTAGCAATTACTTCACCATTTGGTAAAGTAATGTCGTTATAGATATATGTACCAACGATACGTTCAAATAGGTCTAGTTTTTTGTTGTACTTGTAGCGACCAACTGAAGCTAGATCATATCTTCTACGATCAAAAAGACGGGCTCTAATATATTCCCTAGCAGCATTAGCTGGAACATTTTCGCCTTGTCTTAGTTTTGCGTATAACTCAACTACTGCTTCATCAGCATTTTTGGTATCATCTTTTTCAAAGGTGTCTTGCAAAATTGCTTTTGAGTAGTATTTAGTAATATCGCTTTGTTTATTAAAACCTAAGACTCTGATTAAAGTCGATAGGTAAATTTTCTTTGAACGGTCTAATTTACCATAAAACAAATTTTTTGAACCTAATTCAAATTCAACCCAAGCTCCTCTGGTCGGTATAATTTGACCTGAAAATTTTGGATGAGATAATTTTGGATCAACTTCAGAAGTAAAATAAGCTCCCGCTGATCTTACAATTTGTGAAACGATAACTCTTTCTGCTCCGTTAATGATAAAAGTACCGGTTGGAGTCATATAAGGAAGTTCGGCTAAACGAACTTGCGACTCTCTAATCTCACCGGTCACTGCGTTTTCTAATTTAACATTTGCAAATAGCTGTCTAGTATAACTGACATCATACATCTTAGCTTGATTGATTGAGTGTTTAGGTTTTTCCAAATAATAATCAATGAAATAAAGTTTCAAATCACCGTTATGTCCTTCAATTGGTGACACATCTTGTAATAGTTCTCCAACAGATTCATCAAGAAAGTTTTGAAAAGAACTTGTTTGAATCTCAATTAAGTTAGGCAAGTCGATATCATGTAACATCTTTGAATAATTACGACGCGACGCTCTTTTACCGTACTGAACGGTTTTATATCCCATATTCTTCACTCCTAACTGATTTTGGGTGGTAATAATATTATATATTATTGCATAAATCGCACATTATAAAATAATAGCATAATGTGTGCTTAAAGTCAAATGAAATTAATATATACCTTTAGGTATTATTAACTATGTGGAAAATCGAGTCAAAACTTTGTAAACTGGTCATTGCTAGTTTTGACGCTTTTTAAAACTTGATAACCCTTCTTTTTATAGACGGATTCACAGTTGCCAAATAACTCAATTAGTTTGCTTTTGGACGAATTAGCCCCTTGTTGGTTTCGAATTACAATCCATAGCTCACCGTTTTGGTTTAAGTTGACAAATGCTTCTTCATATAACTGAAAAATATTTTGTTTACCAGTTCTAATTGGCGGATTGCTAATTACTACATCCGCGTTAGTTTTAACCTTTGAAAATAGATTAGATTGAAAAGCTTGTACTGACACGTTATTTTTTTTAGCATTTATATTAGTAAGTCGAACAGCCCTTTCGTTAATATCATAAGCGAAAATCGCTCTATCAGGATATTTATTAGCCATCACAATGGCAATTGGACCGTAACCACAACCCATGTCAATTATCGTTTTTTTATCCTCTGATATTTCAATGTTTTCAATTAAAATTCGAGTTCCTAAATCAAGTTTTTTTTGACTAAAAATTCCATAATCAACATCAAATATAAAAGAGGTTTCTAAGATATCTACTTTAATTTCTCTTATTTCAGATTTTAAATTTGGATCATTAATAAAATAATGACTCATGATATCTCACCTCTTTTATCCTTGTGTTTTACAAAACCAAAAAGCCCAATAAATTAGGCTTCTTTTTAGATTAAATTAATGTTTTAAAATTATTTAATTTCAACAGTTGCACCAGCAGCTTCTAATTGTTCTTTAATTGCTTGTGCGTCGTCTTTTTTAATTTTTTCTTTTAATACTGAATCTGGAGTTTCAGTAACTTTCTTAGCATCAGCTAATCCAAGTCCTGTAATTTCTCTTACTACTTTAATAACTGAGATTTTGTTTGCTCCAAAGTCTTTTAAGATAACATCGAATTCTGTTTTTTCTTCAACTTCTTCAGCTGCTGCAACTGGTCCAGCAACTGCTACTGCTGTTGGATCAATTCCGAATTCTTCTTTTAATCCGTCTACTAATTCCTTAATTTCAAGTAAAGTCATTTCTTTTAATGCTTCTACAAATTGTTCTTTTGTTAATTTTGCCATTTTATTTTCCTCCTAAATTAATTGTTTTCTTGTTCTACTAACATGTTAAGACCAACAGCAATTTCTCTGACTGGTGTTAACATACCAACTGCTAACATTGTAAGTAGTGTTTCTCTTGATGGTAAGTTTGCTAGCTCAATAATACCTGCGGCGTCAACATAACGCCCTTCAACCGCTCCGGCTTGAATTTTAACTACTTTGTTCTTTTTTGCAAAATCAAAAACTATTTTGGCTGGCGCAACTGGATCATCAAATCCCATCGCTATTGCTTTAGCGCCAACTAATTCTAATGCTAATTCTCCGATTCCGGCAGTTTCTGAGGCTCTACGTGAAATATTGTTTTTGTAAACGGCTACTTCACAACCTGCTTCTCTTAGTGCTTCTCTTAATTTAGTGAATTGCGAAACTGTCAGTCCTGGATAATCAAATGTTACAATAGTCTTAGCTTCGCGAAACTTAGCGGCTAGTTCTTCAACCGCGTGTGCTTTCTTTTCGACTGCTTTTCTCATTCAATTACCTCCATTGTGTAAAAAAGTCTCTTTAGCCATACGACAAAAGAGACAATTCATAGTTTTGAATATACCTCGGTAGGATCATTAAACCTAGGGTCCCCACTGTCTTTGGCTATTTATTTTTAAATTATTGTATTTGTTATTTAATCGTCTCTAGGTCAATACGAATCCCAGGGCTCATTGTCGATGAAATTGTCACGTTTTCAACATAAATACCTTTAACTGTTTGTGGTTTAATTCTAATCATTGTTGCAGTAATTGTTTTAATATTTTCAATTAATTGATTATCTGTAAATGAAATTTTACCAACAGCGGCTTGAATGTTTCCAAACTTGTCAACACGGTATTCGACTTTACCGTTTTTAATTTCGTGGACAGCCTTTGCAACATCAGTTGTTACAGTTCCGGTTTTAGGGTTTGGCATTAAGCCTCTTGGTCCTAATAAACGTCCATATCTTCCTAATTTTGCCATCATGTCTGGTGTTGCCACCATTACATCAAAGTCTAACCATCCTGCACCAATCTTATTGATTAATTCATCATCACCAACATAATCTGCGCCGGCATCTAAAGCTTCTTTAGCTTTTTCGCCTTGAGCGATTACAACGACTCGCGAAACTTTACCAGTTCCGTGTGGCAGTACTACTGCACCACGTAAGTTTTGTTCAGCTTTTCTTGGGTCTAGATTTAATCTAAAAGCAACTTCAACTGTCGCATCGAATTTAGCATAATGAGTTTTTCTCAATAATTCGACTGCTTCTTCAATTGAATATCTTCTGGTACGTTCGATTAGCTTTAAAGCTTCAACGTGTTTTTTGCCTTTTTTCATATTCTTTCCTCCTAAATGTGGTCATAGCGGGATTTCCTCCCACAATTAAGAACCATTTAATTTTTTATTAGTCTACTATTTTGATACCCATTTGACGCGCTGTACCAGCCACAATTTTCATTGCTTGCTCAACAGTATACGCATTTAAATCAGGCATCTTCATTTCTGCAATTTTAGCTAATTCTGCTTTAGTAATAGTGCCAACCGATTTTTTATTTGGTTCGCCAGATCCTTTTTCTATTTTAGCAGCTTTCTTTAGCAAATCACTTGCAGGTGGGGTTTTAGTTACGAAACTAAAAGTTCTATCATCATAGACATAAATGATAACTGGAATAATATACCCCATTTGATCTCTTGTAGCGTCATTAAATTGTGACACAAATTGTGGAATATTAACTTGTGCTTGTCCTAATGCTGGTCCAACCGGTGGTGCCGGTGTAGCTTTCCCAGCTGGGATTTGTAATTTAAGTTCGCGAACAACTTTTTTCGCCATAACACATCCTCCTTCATAATTGTGATAAGTGTGTGGTTCCTCGGAAGTATTGCTTCCTTCCACTACGGTGTGTTTTTTACACGCTTATTTATTTTAACATCTTTGTATTGTAAATACAAGCAATTTAATCATTATTTCGACCTTATTAAGTTGAAATTTAAAATACTCCCTTTTAATTCACAAACAAATAATCAAGCCTTATTATCAAAAGTCTCAAAAACAACCAAATGAACTCAAGAATTACGTCTTTGCGCTGTACACTAAATATAGTATCCTTATTAGATTTAGCTTCTTTTTAATTTTGGATTTAACACACAACAAATCAAACTTTAACACTTACAAAAAGAGGATGTCGTGTGTGACATCCTCTTGATATTTAATTTGAACTTTTTTCTTTAATATCGTAAACACTTACTTCTGTTGGTGTTGCTTGACCAAACATGTCAATTGATACAATAGCAATTTCATGCTCATTGTCAACCATCGAGACCCGACCTTCTTGCCCTTCCCAAACTCCAGTTTGGATGATAACCGTTTTACCGATTAAGCGATCAAAGTTTGGTTTAGCTAATTCACCAATGCGTAATAAGATTGTTTCCATTTCATCTTTTAGAACTGGAATTGGTTTGGTTCCCCCACCGCTTGATCCTAAGAATCCAGTAACACCAGGGGTGTTTCTAACAACAAACCAAGACTCATCAGTAACAATCATCTCAACAAATACATAACCTGGGTATAAGCGTTCAACTGTTTCTTTTTTGTCCTCAGTAGCTGGAATGGTAATTTCTGGAACTAACACTCTAAAAATAAAGTCTTGCATCCCCATACTTTCAGTACGACGCTCCAAGTCTAATTTTACAGCATTTTCATCGCCAGAATAAGTTTGAACAATATACCAACGAATTTTACCTTGCCCCATTATTATCCGCCAATCAGTGGTGCAATCGTTCTTATTATTAAATAGTCAAATAGGACTAAAGTTAATGTTAAAACAGCAACATAAACTAACGTCTTAGCAGTGTTTTCAAGATATTTCTTCTTTGATGGCCAAGAAATCTTTTTAAGTTCAGGAAATGCCGCTTGTAGAAACGGTAAAATCACTAATAATAATCCAATTAACGAGATCGCTAGCAAAAACCATGCGAAGATAATTCCGTTATTACCTGATCCTAAAATCGGAAAGCTCGCATCAATTGTTAATGTTTTATTAATAATCATTGCCGCTAAAGCTGCTGAAGCAATCGCTAAAAATCCAAGTAATAAATTTTCCCATTTATACTCGGTAGTTAAGACTTCCATTAATTTGGATTTTTCTTGTTTATCACGTTCTTTAATTGCCATGATGACCTCCTATTTGCTTTCTTTATGAAGCGTATGTTTATTACATTTTTTGCAAAACTTGTTTATTTCTAAACGAGTTGTTGCTGTTTGTTTATTTTTAGTAGCTTGATAGTTTCTAGATAAACATTCGCTACATACTAAAATTATTTTCTCTCTCATTAAAAAACCACCTTTGTGGTCATTTGCAAGTGTTATTTTATCACTTTTAAATGACTTAGTCAAATATATTATTTGTTATTATTTAGATATTTAGATTTAATCCGATAAATTGCGTTATAAATTTGTTTAGTTTGATATCCAGTTATGTCATTGATCTCTTTAACACTCAAAGCTTGAACATAATAGAGGTTATAGACTTGTTTTTCAATTTCACTTTTTAAATCTATTTCAATTGTTGGCCTTTCTTCTAAAACATAGGAGCCAGCAATTTGAGGTATTTCTTTAATTTCGTATTTGGGCAATTGTTTTAACAGTGCCCAAAATCTTCTTTTTAAAATTAATTCAAAATACCTAGTAAATGTCTTATTATACTTTTCTTTAAAGCGTATAATCGCTTTATTTAAAGTTAATAGACCTTCTTGGAAAAAATCATCACGCTCATAATAAGGAACTTGATATTGATGGATATATTTCCATATTAATAATTCATACTTTTTAAAAAGGAAGTTTAAAGCAATCCCGTCTTGATGATTTTGAACTAAATAAATTAATTCATAATCATTCATTACTATTATTCCCTTTCTATTTTTTAATCATTTCATACATCAATAAGGCGCCAGCAACTGACACATTAAGTGAATTAATTTTACCATACATTGGTATTTTAACCAATAAATCACAATTACTTTTCACTAGTGGTCTAATCCCGCTACCTTCGCTACCTAAAATAACAGCGATATTTTGTTCTTTAGGCATTTCTTGATAACTAACCTCAGCGGAACCGTCGGTTCCCACAATTATAAAATTCATTTTCTTTAATTTTAATATTGTGTTATTTAAATTACTTACCGCAACTACTGGGACATGTTCAATGGCACCACTTGACACTTTAGCAACAGTTGCGTTTAACGGGGCTTGTTGACGCTTTGACACGATAATAGCATCGATGCCTGCTGCTTCTGCGGTTCTTAGAATTGCACCAAGATTGTGCGGATCTGTAATTTCATCTAAAATAATAAAACGATTAGTTTTGTTTTGTTGATAAACTTTTTCTAAATCATAATATTGATAATCCGAAACATCAGCTACTACTCCTTGGTGAATGGCGTTATCACTTAGTTCGTTTAACTTATCTTTGGAAACTTTTATAACGTCAATTTCTCGTTGTGATAAAAAATCTAGAAATTGACGATCCTTAAATTTATTGTCAAGATATAGGCGATAAATTTTTCTTTCTTTAAAAATTGCTTCTTTAATTGGGTTTTTTCCGTAAATAATCATCGCTACACTCCTAGCTGTAATTTTTGAAAAATGCTAACACGGTATTAACAACCTTTTTGACCCAACCTCCAATATTAGAAACAAGATACATGATTGGAAATCCTGCTTGCAGTAGGACTACTAAAAACAATAACTCATTAATTGTTAGCGTCGGTTCCATATAATAGCCATACTTCCAAATTGGCGATATTTCAAAAAATTGCGGAATAAACAAGACACTAACTAAAAACAACGCCAACATCGAAACAAACAAAATTCTTCTTGGGGTATTTAGTGGTTGTGAAACCCGATATAAAACAGTTAGTGAAATTGAGGTTGCTGACCATACAATTAATGTTTTAACAATCGTTGGATTGTCTATTGCCAACGGTCCCCTTAACCAATAAACTAAAATCGTTGTAATCGTAATCGCTAAAGCTCCAGGCATTGCTGATTTAATAATATTAAACAAGAAATTCCCCGATTTTATTGGTTTGTTATTATACTCTAACGCTAAGAAAAATGACGGTATACCAATGACAAACCAATCAATTGGAATTAATTGTGCCGGTGCTAATGGGTATGTAAAAGAATTAGAGTTTGTAAGGTTTAAATAAATCATAATTATTGATAAGATGATTGAGAAAATAGTCTTAGTTAAGAAAAGGGTTGCTACCTTTTGAACGTTATTAATAACTCTTCTTCCCTCACTAACAACTTTTGGCATCGATGAGAAATTAGAATCAAGTAACACTAAGTGAGAAACATTTCTGGCGGCATCACTTCCTGATGCCATCGCGATTGATGTATCCGCTTCTCTTAAAGCTAAAATATCGTTGACACCATCACCAGTCATTGCTACAGTTCTTCCGTTTGCTTTCATCGTTTGAATTAAAATCTTTTTTTGAATTGGTGAAACTCGTCCAAATATTGTATACTCTTCTGCCGCTCTAATAACTTCTTTTTCAGTGGCGCCTTCTAAACTAATATATTTATGATAACTATCAACGCCTGCCCTTTCAGCAATTCTAGAAACCGTAATTGGGTTATCACCCGAAATAACTTTAATATCAACGCCAGATTGTTTGAAATACTCAATCGTTTCACGAGCATCAATTCTAATTGAATCTTCAATTACAATTAATGCAACTGGCCAAACAACGCCGGTTACGGCATCATTACCTTTAATTGATCCTTTAGAAAAACCAACCGCTAAGACTCTTAAACCTTCGGCGCTATATCTTTCTACTTGGCTAACAACGGTATCATATTTATCTTTTAGTACGTATTCTGGTGCACCGATCAAATAAACACCGTATTTATCAAATTCAACGGCACTAAATTTTCTAGCGCTAGAAAACGGAATTACTTTAGAGTATTTCAATTCTTTTCTAGTTCCAAATCTTTCGATTAGGGCTTTACTCGTTTGGTTTTCATCTTTAAAAGCATTCATCATCGCCGGTACAATATCTTTAACCGCCAATTTGGAATCACTTTTAATTTCAACTACACTTTGAACACTCATCGTTCCATCAGTAATCGTTCCGGTTTTGTCTAAACAAAGGGTGTCAATTCGTGCTAACATTTCAATACAATAAAGTTCTTGCACTAAAGTGTTGTTATCAGCTAGCCTAATTACACCAACCGCTAAAGCCATACTTGTTAATAAAAACAAACCTGCTGGTACCATTCCTACCATCGCACCAGCGGTATTTTTTACCGATTCGGCATAAGGTATTTCACCAATACCAAACGGCCCAACCGTTGAAGTGTAGAATAATAAAAAGCCAATTGGTATAATTAAAACAGCGATCACACGAATTAAGATTCGTAGTGACTTTAATAATTGTGATTGCGGTTTTTTATATTTTCTAGCTTGATTACTCAGTTTTTCAATAAAAACATCTTCACCAACTGCCACTACTTGCGCTTGAACAGTTCCCGCTACGACATAACTACCCGAGTACAATAAATCACCTTCGTGTTTGATTACCGGATCAGCTTCGCCTGTTAGTAGTGCTTCATTGACTTCTACTTGTTCGCTTGAGCGCATAATCGCATCAGCTGGTATTTGGCGTCCGCTTTTTATAACTAAAATATCATCGATAACTACATCTTGTAGTTTAATTTCATATTCTTCCCCATCTCTAATAACTAGAGCAGTAGGGGCTGATACAACCGATAATTTATCAATAATCATTTTAGCTTTAATTTCTTGAATAATCCCAATTGCCATATTAGCAATAATCGTACCTAAGAAAAATACGTTAATAATACTAGCTCCCGCTGTTAATAGCCAAACGGCTAACGCAGCCATCAATAAGTTAAAAAAGGTAAATATATTTGAAACAAAAATTCCAACAATACTTTTTGAACTACCTTTTTTTATTTTATTATAAAAGCCAGCAATTTTTCTTGATTCAACTTCATCATGAGTCAGACCGACTTTATAATCAGGATTATAACGATTAACAACAACTTCACGCTTATTAATCTTAGCGGGAGCTGCTTCGGGTTCTGGCCCTTCAAATGGTTTAGTGAAGTCTTCAGGGGTTGCTAGTGGTTCTTCGTGAACGACAACCTTGATTTCTTTTTGTTTTGGAAAAACACGGCGTCTTTTTGCTTTATCTGTTACTTCATCTTCTGGTTTTTGATCTTTTGCGTTTGTTAAATCTTTTTCTTCTATGTTAGAACTTTCTTTTTCTTTCATATCCAAAACGACACCATCCTCTTCGGGTGGTGTTTTTTCTTTAATTGATGCCTTTTTAGGTTTTTTGGCGGTCTTTGGTTTTGAGTCGTCTTTTTTGATTTCGGTTATCGCTTCGTTAATGCCTTCTTCGGCTTTAGCAATTTCTTTTTCAATTTGTTTAGTGGTTTTGTCTGTCATTAAACTAACTCCTTTTTTTGAAGTTCTAGCCGATATTGATCGGCTAATTCATAGTTTTTTGCAACTCGAGCTTGTTCCCAAGCGTTAAATAAGTCGCGGTCTTCTTTTTTTAACTTATCAAACTTATATTCAAAACCAAGTATTTTTAAGATCATTACTAACGAGTTATAAAACCTAAGTAATTTGCTTAAATCACTTTCTTTGTTAATTGATTTTATCAACTCATAAATGATTGTCATTACATTAGGAGTATTTAAATTGTTATTCATCTCATGATAAAACTTAATTAAAGAATCTTTATCAAGTTTTTCATCATCAAATAAAACTTTGTTTAGGTCTAGTTTAATATGTGCGTTTTTTAAAGTCCGCTTAATTCTAGTAAGTTCGTTATCATATTGTTTCATTAATTCATCACTATAACTAATTGGTTGTTGGTAGTGATGAGCCAAAATTAATAAACGATATGATAATAAATCGTAATCTTTTTCTAAGTCTTTGACGCTAATAACGTTGCCAAGTGATTTACTCATCTTAACATTTGATAAATCAACGAAAGCTGAATGCATCCAGTATTTACTTAATCCGTAATTGCTATGAGCAATCGATTGGGCATTTTCATTTTCGTGATGCGGAAACTTTAAATCCATTCCACCACCATGAATATCTAGTTGGCGGTTAAACAGTTGATAGTTCATAACTGCACATTCAGTATGCCAACCTGGGCGCCCTTTGCTCCATTTACTAGGATAGGCAATACCAAGATCAGTTTTTTTCCATAAATTGAAATCTTTTGGATCTTCCTTTTTTTGGTTGACATCAATTCTGGCACCTTCAATTAATTGGTCAATGTTTTGTTTACTAATCTCACCGTATTCATCAATTTTAGAAACTCTAAAATAAACATCGCCGTCTAATTCATAAGCATAACCCTTTTGGACTAAATCATCTATATATGAAATCATATCATCAATATAGTGAGTAGCTCTTGGCATTATATCAGGTGTTTTGATATTCATTTTTGGGAAAAGTTTTAATGTTTCTTGTAGATATTTCTCAGCGATAACACTTTCCGATTTGCCCACTTCAATAGCGCGATTAATTATTTTATCATCAACATCGGTAATATTGGTGGCATATGTAACTTGATAGCCAATAACTTCTAGATATCTTTTAAGCATGTCAAAAAAGATAATAGGGCGAGCATTTCCAATATGAATATGATCATAAACAGTTGGTCCGCACACATAGATTAGCACTTGCGGCGACTCAATCGGTTTAAACTCTTCGATTTTATTGGTTAATGAATTATATATTTTTAGCATTTGTTCCTCCAATATCTTATATATTATAGTTTATTTAACTATAAATGACAAGTATTTGTGCCAAATAAAGCATATGAAACGGCTTAAAATAAACAATTTCTATAGTTGTGGTATTTTTTGTTAGGATTGTTTTGACAACTAACTAAAATAAAAACGATATTTCGCAAAATATCGTTTTATTTTTATAATCAATTTATTTGTTTAAAATTTCCAGTAAATATTCGCTTGTAATGAGATTTTCAGGTCTTTCAGTGACCACTTCATTGCCATCATCAAATAATAAACCATTAATCGAAATTGTTGAATTAACAACTGAAACATCACTAATAGTAACGCCTAGTCTAGTTGCGGCCGCAATTTGATCAACGTTTAATGTTCGGCGTGGTAAATCTTCATTGTTTAAGCTAATAATAACATCTTCAACTAGGATATTGTTGGCTTTTAAATAAAGAGCACCAGCAATACTTGATATTTGATAGACTTCATGATATCTAAATGGAACTTTATTTTGTTGGGTAATTGATCCGGTAAATGCGGCGTTATTAATTTCTTTGGCGCCACCAGCAATTCCACCAATATAAACTGTTTTAGTAGAACTATATAAGACATCAATTCTTGAGTTTTTCTCAATCGTAAAAGTAATTGTTTCATCAGTAATTGGATGACTGACACCGTTAACTTTAATGGCTGTTAAATTGCCAAAACGTTTTAATCCTTTAACGGTTACGATAGTTCCAAAATCAAATTGGTCAGGAGTTTCTTCTCCTTCTTGGGTAACTATTTCAAAATTGCTTCCGGTAATATTAAATTTACCATCCGTATTGTTGTTTTTATATGCTACTTGAATCACTGCTGTTTTTAGACTTGCAGGAATTGTTAAAGTATTTTCAATAAGATCAGCAGTTCTATCAACACCGTCAACTAACACTTTGCTAACTGTTTCGTTTGAACCTGGGGTAACTTTTACCGTAAATGGTTCATCACCTTGAACAAATAACGGTGAACCTTTAACAAAATCTTCACCTAAACTATCAGCCTTAATTTGGATGTTGTCGCCTTCTAAGACAACAACTCTTTGGTCTAATTCCGCTTCACGGTCTAAAACTTTAATGTCCGCATTACTAATAACTTCAGAAAGTTTACCTGAACCTTCACCAACAATCGTCCCAATAAAGCTATCGTTAACACGTTCAGGGTTTGATGAGTGTTCTTTAGCTAAAACAGTGAAATCACCATTTTCATAATTAACTTTAGAAATCTTACCAGAAGCATAGTTTTTACCAACTGCGGTTCCAACTCTAATTTCATTTAGGTTATTGTAGTGAACTGTAAAGTTAACATCGCTAAACGTAATGTTTTCAATCGTTCCGCGGTTACCTTCGGCTACTAAACCAAAATATCTGATGCCATATGTTTCGGTAAACAAGGTCGCATCTATATTTCTAAATGTAATATTTTTTACGGTAACTCCAGTCGCAATTTCTCTGGTTAATAAACCACTATATAAAGAAGTAACTTTTTTGTTTTCGATATTTTCATAGTTATTATAAACCACATCTTCAATTACTAAATTTTGAACAACGGCAGTTCCTGAATTCATATTACCAAAAATACCATTGAAGTTTAGATAGACCGGTTTAAAGTTTTTAATTGAAAAGTTGTTGCCATCAAATCCACCTCTTAACCCAGTAACTGAAAACGGTGTTGGAATTGCTTCACCCTTAAAATCAAGGTCGGCTCCGAGTTTATAGTAGGCATAAACGTTACTAATGTTTGCCCAATCTTCAACTGTATTAATTATTAATGGGTTATCAACATCGCCACCATCTAATAGGGTTTTAAAAGTTTTTTTGTATAACTCAACTTTTTTTAGATTAACGGTTCCCGTTATAACTAATTCGTATTCAGTATCAATTTTTAAAGCGCTAAATAGCACGCGGTAGTTATCATCAATGTTAAGTGATGGCTGTCTAGAAACAATAGCTTTGCCGTCTGTCGATAAAGTAGTATTTAAACTGCCTTCAACGACTTCATAGTTTTCATCTTCACCTTCAATGTTGAAAATGAATTCAATTTCAGTCCATTTAACAATAACATCAACTTCTTTAATTTCAATTTCACCAATTGATTCGTTTGGCTTACAGGCGATTAAAACGCCTCCAAGCACAAACATTAATATAAATAATAGTATTTTTCTTTTCATCTTTTTTATCTTGTATACTCTATTTATGATTATAGTATTAAAAGCGAGTATACATTCCTTTC